>DASRSQ010000698.1:0-23673 GCA_035656475.1 Gemmataceae bacterium
GCCCTATACCATCGTCATTCCCCCGCCGAACGTGACCGGCGCCCTGCACATGGGACACGCGCTCAATAACACGCTCCAGGATGTCCTCATCCGCTGGCGCCGCATGCAAGGCTACAACGCCCTGTGGATGCCCGGCACCGATCACGCCGGCATCGCCACCCAGGCCGTGGTGGAACGCCTCATCCTGCAGACCGAGAAGAAGACACGCCACGACCTTGGCCGCGAGGAGCTGGTGAAACGCATCTGGGCGTGGAAGGACAAGTACGAGGCACGCATCCTCGGCCAGCTCCGCCAGCTCGGCGCGTCGTGCGACTGGGAACGCACGCGCTTCACGCTCGACCCGATCTGTGCCCGGGCGGTGCGTGAGACGTTCTTCAAGATGTTCAAGGACGGCCTCATCTTCCGCGGCAAACGCCTGGTGAACTGGGACGCGCACCTGCAAACGTCGGTGGCCGACGACGAGACATACACCGAGGACACCAAGGGCGGTTTCTGGACGTTCAAATATCCGGTGAAGGGCTCCGACGAATTCATCCGCTTCAGCACCACGCGTCCCGAAACGATGCTCGGCGACACCGCGGTGTGCGTGCATCCGTCCGACGAGCGCTACAAGCATCTCATCGGCAAATCGGTGACGGTGCCGCTCGTGAATCGCGACATCCCAATCATCGCTGACGCGTTGCTCGCCGACCCGACGCTTGGCACCGGTTGCGTGAAGGTGACGCCGGCCCACGACCCGAACGACTACGCCTGCTACAATCGCAATCCGCAGATTGGCATCATCAACATCCTCAACCCCGACGGCACCATCAACGACAACGGCGGCAAATACAAGGGCCTCGACCGCTACAAGGCGCGCGAAGCCGTCATCGCCGACATGGAGGCGCTCGGCCTCTTCGAGGGACACGAGGAGCGCGTGATTCCGCTGAAGTATAGCGACCGCTCGAAGACGCCGATTGAGCCGTATTTGTCGGACCAATGGTTCGTGAAGATGGGCGATCACGCCGACGGCAAACCTGGCCTCGCGCGCATGGCGATGGATGCCGTGGAGAACGGCCAGGTGCGGTTCTTCCCGGAGCGCTACAAAAACTCGTACCTCGACTGGCTCGCCGAAAAGCGTGACTGGTGCATCAGCCGTCAACTCTGGTGGGGCCATCGCATTCCGGTGTGGTCGAAAACCTGTGCGAATCGTGCAGATTTCGATGCGCTCATGGTCGAATGCCTCGACGGATGGATTAACTCACTTGGAAAAATTGTGTTCACCGCAGATGAGAAGACGTTGACGGCGCACGTGTGTTTCCTTGATGAACAGCACGAATATATGAGCGTGATGGAAAAGCAGGGATTCCAGCAAGACCCCGACGTGCTCGACACCTGGTTCAGCTCCATGCTCTGGCCGCACTCGACGTTGGGTTGGCCGGAGAAGACGCCGGAGCTGGCGTACTACTATCCGACCAGCACGCTGGTGACGAGCCGCGACATCATCACGTTGTGGGTGGCACGCATGGTGATCGCGGGACTCTACAACCTCGGCCAGGTGCCGTTCCGCGATGTGTACATCCATCCGAAAATGCTCGATGGTTTCGGCGAAACGATGTCGAAGATGAAGGGCAACGGCATCGACCCTGTCGATATCATCGAGCTGTACGGCGCCGACGCTTTGCGCTTCACGATCGCGCAAGTGGCGACGGAAACGCAGGACTCACGCCTGCCGGTGGGCAATGTGTGTCCGCATTGCGGCACGTTGGTGCCCGTGAAGAAGGAGCACATGTACCTGCGGACGAAGAAGATCATCTGCCCCGGCGATCCGAACGCGAAGCCGCCGGTGGTGTGCGGCAAGGCGTTTCGGCCTGGCGGCCCGTGGCCCGGCCCGGATCCCGAGTTGCCGACGGCCAAGCAGGGAGCCGAGAAGTTCGAGCTTGGCCGCAATTTCGCGAACAAGATCTGGAACGCCGCCCGCTTCATCATGATGAACCTCGACGGCTACACGCCGCAGGCGATCACCCTCACCCCCAGCCCCTCTCCCGGAGTACCGGGCGAGGGGAGTGGGTTGCCGACCGAGGATCGCTGGATCCTGAGCCGACTGACAGCGACCACGCAAGCGGTGACGGAGCAGCTCGAAGGGTATCGCTTCAGCGACGCGGCTCGGACGCTGTACGACTTCATCTGGTCCGAGTTCTGCGACTGGTACGTCGAGATGGCGAAGGGCCGATTGAAAGCCAGCGACAAGGCCACGGTGCAGCGCGTCCTCGTCGGCGTGCTCGATGCGATCGTGCGGCTCATTCATCCGATCATGCCGTTCGTGTCGGAATCGATCTGGAGCGCGCTCAACGAGGCAGCGTTCGAGCGCGGTTTGCCAAACCCCGAGCCGGCGACGGAGAGTGTCATGATCGCCGCTTGGCCGGAGTTCCCGGCGGACTGGCGCGATCCGGCGATGGAAGCGAGTCTTGCCCGCATGCAAGAGGTGGTGCGCTCGGTGCGCGAGGTGCGCAATCGCTACAACATTGAGCCGCGCAAGCCTCTCGAACTTCACCTGCACTGCGAGTGCCCGGTGGCGCTGGATCTGGCGCAGCTCGGGCCGTTCATCAGCCAGCTCGCGGGGGTGAGCAAGATGGAAGCGGGCCCCGCGGTGACGAAGCCTGAACAGGCGGCGAGCCATGTGACGCCGGAGTTCCAGGTGTATGTGTCGCTGAAAGGCCTGATCGATCCGGCCGCGGAAGTTAAGCGCCTCGAAAAGCAGCTGGGTGAAAAACGCAAGCAGCTACAAGGCGTGCAGTCGAAGCTCGAGAACGCGAATTTCGTCAAGAACGCGCCGCCGGAGATCGTCGAGCAACAGAAGGCGTCGATCGTGGATTTGCAAAAGCAGATCGCGGCCATCGAAGGCAACATCGCGGACCTCAGGACGGAATGATGTCGCTGCAAGACACCATCGCCACGGACGGCTATGCCCTGTTGGCTCGCGTGTTCACGCAGCACCAAGTGTGTGCCATTGACCGGTAAATCCGATTGAGGCCTGCACCATGTGCAATCGTCCGTGGTGCAGGCGATACTACATGCACCACGGGTCACCGGGTGTTCTGATAAAGCTTCTTCACTTCTCGGCCCAGCATGTAATCGACGAACCGCGGGAACCAGCGATTGACGCGCAGCATCCATTGCGTATCGCGGCCGATCCAGGTTTCGGTCTTGTTTTTCTGCAGACTGCGGATGATGCGAGCAGCGACATCGGCGGGGGGCATGCCCTTGTCGTATTCGATCTTCGCCTTCCCTTCCGATTTCAGGAAATGCTGCGAGAATTCGCTGCGCGTCAGGCCCGGGATGATCAGGAGAATGTCGATATCGAAGCGGGCCAGCTCGCCGCGCAGGGCCTCCGTCAGGCCGCACAGCGCGTACTTGCTCGCGGAGTACTCGCTCCACGCCGGCATCGCGCGTCGCCCGCACATGGACGCGACATTGACAATCGCCGGCTCAATGCCGTTGACGAGGATCGGGATCGCCTTGCGGATCAACTCGGCGGGGGCGAAGAAGTTGACCTCCATCACCTGCCGCATGATTTCTTCGGTCGAGTCGGCGAAGTGGGCCCAGCTCGCGATGCCGGCGTTGTTGATGAGCACATCGAGGCCGCCGAAGCGCTGCACCGCGCGATCCAGCAGCCGTTCGCGATCCTCGGCGCGCGTGACATCGGTCGGCACCACGAGAATATTGTCTTTGCCGGGAAGGCTGGCCGCGAGGGCGTTGAGCTTTTCTTCATTGCGAGCGGCAAGCACGAGATTGGCGCCGAGCGAGGCGAGTTGCTGCGCCAGCTCCTTGCCGATGCCGCTGGAGGCGCCGGTGATGAGGATACGGCGACCTTGCAGGTTGCGTGTCATGATTCAAGCGTCCACGATTGGAAAAGTTGACCCGGATGGCGCATCTTATCAGGCGGGACGCCGGGACAGACGACCGAATCGCAGATTCTGACCCGTTACCCAATCTGCGCTGCCGGCACAATCGGCACAGGCCGCAGGATCGCGCTTACTTCTTGTCCTTCGCCTTCTCCATGGGCAGCTTGTTCTTCTTCAAATCCTCGGTCATGCGCTGGTAGGCCGCCTGCAAGCGCTCGACCACCTGCGGATTGTCGGCCGCAACATTCTTGGTCTCGCCAATGTCCTTGGCAAGGTTGTAGAGCTGGACGCCCTTCTTGGGCGGATCGGTCTTGGCCTTCTTCTTGTCGGCGCCTTCGGGCCAGGGGTAGAACTTCCAGTCGCCCGCGCGCAGCGCACCGTTGAGGTGCGGGAAGAGGTAATATTCGTGCGGGCTCTTCGCGTCCTTGTCGCCGAAGAGGAGCGGGCGGATGTCCTTGCCATCGATCGGGCGGTCGTCGGGCGCGCTGCCGCCGGCTAGTTTCGCGAACGTCGGCAGGACATCGACGGTGGCGGCGACCTCGTCATTGACGACGTCGGCGGGAATCTTGCCGGGCCAGCGCGCGATGCACGGCACGCGGAAGCCGCCTTCGTACATCGTCGCCTTCTTGCCGCGCAAGACGCCAGCGGAGCCCTGGTGGGCGCCGTTGTCGGAGGTGAAGATGACCAGCGTCTTCTTCTCGATGCCGGCTTCCTTGACCGCTTTCAGGATCTCACCGACCGACCAGTCCAACTCCTCCATCACGTCGCCGAACAGCGTCTTCGTCCGTCCCTTGAAGTCGGGCGACACGTGCAACGGCACATGCGGCATCGCGTGCGGCACGTAGAGGAAGAACGGCTTGTCCTTGTTTTCCTTGATGAGCCTAATCGTCTCCGCGGTATAGCGCTTGGTGAGCGTCGTCTGATCGACGGGGTACTCGATGACTTCTTCGCCGCGCATGAGGGGGACCTTGTTGTTCACGGCCTTCTCGCTGCGCACCTTGTCCGCGTCCTTGCCTTCGCGGAAGACAATGTCCCTGGCAAACTTTGCGTTGACCGGATCGATGGCCATGTCATTGGAGTAGGGGATGCCGTAGTAGTAGTCGAAGCCGCGATTGGTCGGCAGATAGCGTGTGAGGTGACCGAGGTGCCACTTGCCGATGATGGCGGTGAAATAGCCAAGGCGGCGCAGGATCGACGCGATGGTGACCTCATTGGGGTTGAGGCCATTCTTGTTGCCAGGAAACATGACCGGCGGCACGCCGACGCGCTGATAGTGGCGTCCGGTCAACAGAGCGGCCCGCGATCCGGAGCAGACAGAGCACGCGGTGTAAAAGCTCGTGAAGCGAGTCCCCTCCTTGGCCATGCGATCGAGGTTCGGCGTCTTGAAGCCCTTCGCGCCATAGCAGCCCACGTCGGCGTAGCCGAGGTCGTCGGCAAAGATGAAGATGATGTTGGGCTTCTCGTTGGCAGCGGGTTGGGCGTGGCCCATGAGTGGCAGGATGGCAATGGCCAGCAACGCGATAAGAGAGCGCATCAGTTTTCCTCGAGTGATTTCACGATCGTAAGCCTGCTGCATGCATTCGGATTCCCTTCTCCAATGGAACCCCGAAACCTGGCAAACGTTTCTCAAGAGATATTGGATCCATCTCCTGCCGAGGCGGCTGGCGCATGACAGCAGCGATGTAGGGCCACGGTACAGAGAGAACCGCTCATACATTACGATTCAATTCCAGTACGCCCCACAGGCTCGGATCTTCCCAGAACGGGAACTCCGGCGACAGGCTCAAAAGCTGCTCTCCCAACTCGTCGTCGCGCACCGCGTAGAAGATGCCCAAACGGCGATGTTCGTCCGGGTCATAGCCGGTAAGGGTCGCGGCGGGCAGGAATGCCTCGAGCAAGTAGCCGCTTTTCCTGGGATGCACCTTGAGCAGCACGCTGCCGGGCGAGGCGAAGGGCGCGTCTTCGAGAGCGCGATTGATCTTGGTCTGCACGAAGGCGGGTTCGTCATGTTCCTCGCCGGCGCCGGAGGCGAGGAAGTGGAACTGATGACAATATCGGCTCGCGCGATGGCTGGTCCGGGCATCGCGCGTGTCGAGCCAAAGCGTGACGCCATCGGAGCCGCGCGGCCGTTCGGGATTGCCGACGGCAAGCTGCTGCTTACCGCGCACCTCCACTTCGAGGCCGATGCCGAGCTCGTTCCAGGCGAGCCGTACCTGGGCGAAGTTCTTGAGCTGGTCCATGCCCGCAAAGTTGTCGAGAGCGCATTCCTCGGGCAACTCGAGCAAGCGCGTGTCGCGCTTGAGCGGTATCTCTTTCACATATCGGCACGGATGGGACACGCGGAACAAGAATCGATGTGGCACCAACGGCATGTGTGCGTCCTTGACCGGAAAACGAAAGAGCCGCGACCATCGCCCAAGAAAGTCGCGGCTCGTTCGAATGATTCCTTATTTCTTCTTCAGCTTCTTCAGGGTGTTCTCGAGCTGATCGCGTTGCGAGCGGTAGAGCTGCGCGTTCTGGATGGCGCGCGACCAGTACGGCTTGATATCGTCAATCTCCTGCTTTAGCTTGGTCTGGGCCTTGAATTCCAGGTCGACCAGATCGTAGAGGCCGGGCTGGACATATTTGTTCGCCTCGTCGGTGCCCGTGAGATCGGCAACGATCTTCTTGCTGGCGACCGAGATCTTGTTCAGGTCATTTTCCACCTCGGCGATGTCCTTATAGAGCGACTTCATGTCGTTGCCATAGGACTCGTAGGACTTTTTGATATCATCGAGATCCTTGTCTTCCAGGGCAGGCTTGCCGAGCTTGCTGGTCGGCGTGTCGAGGGTGTTGCCCCCGTCCTTGAAATCCTTGACCTTGAGCGGGCCAGTGGCCTTGTCCAGCCGTTCCATCTCGGCGCGGTAGTGGAGGTGATTGTTCGCAAGGTACGGCTCCGCTTCGCGGAACTGGTCGATAGCGGGCTTGACGTAGACATAGGTCAGGTCCCGATTTTCCTTCGCCTCGAGCAGGGCGACCTGGCTCTTGTCGATCTCCGACGCGTAGCGCACGAAGGCCTTCGCGTTCCCCTCGCCATCATATTCGGTGGCTTCCTGACGAGGCTCGGCCCAGCCAAAATCGCGACCCACCAAAACGTACGTGACCGCCCACGTCATGGCGAGAATGCTGATGACCGTATGGAAAAGCACCAGCCCCTTGGCAATGAAGTTCATCATTATCGCTTGCCCCCCTTGTTCGGCGGCGTCTGGAAGTAACTCAGTTCGAGGGCGCGAATCTCTCGTTCGAGCCGGAAATTGGTGTCGGCCGCGTCGGACAGCTCGAGGAGGGCCTCATGCAACTGGTCCTGAAACTCGCGCAGCTCCTTCGCATCCCTGGCGGTTTCCTTGCGGGCCTTGATAAGCTTCTCCGTCACAACCTTGTGCTGGGCGATGCGCTGATCGTAGATCTTCTGGGCGTGATCGCGCTGCTGCTTCAACTCGTCGAGCCGCTTCTGGGCCGCGTCCACGTCCTCGACGATGCGGTGCAACCGATCAACCTTGTTGCGGCGTTCCGACAGGAATCCCGGCCCGTTCATCTCCTTGCCGGGAGGCCCGAATGTGTTTCCGTCGCGATTGGCCGTGATGCGGGCGGCGAGTGACTGTTCCAGCCGGCGGAGCGTGCCGACGTAGGCGAGCGACGCGTTTGTGAATTCGTAGAGGCCCGACACCGTCTGGGCCCGCTCGATGCCCTTGGCGTACAGCTTCTTGTCGAGCATGGGAACCTGCACGTGGGCCAGGTCGAAGAGGATGAACGCGACCTGCTGACGTTTTTCAACGCTGTTGCGTTCCTGCGGGTTGCCCCAGTAATCCTTGCCCAGATGATCGGCGGCCTCCATCTTCGATGAGATGGCGGCGGTGAAGCGCTTGTCGAGCAGCTCTTTGATGCCTTCGAGTTTGACCTTGTCGCGGTCGGCGATCCGCTCGATGTCGGTCATCTTGACATCGCCGGGCCGAAAGGCGTTGAGCGGCGCGAGGATGTCGTAGTACATTCGGCGTTGCAACGCGTCATCCAAGAATGTGTCGAGCTCAGCTCCGCTGGCCTTTGCCAACGCGTCGTCGAGGCTCTTGAGCGTCTTGTAGTCGGGAGCGAGCGGATAGAGAGTTTTCTGTACCAGGGACCGCTTGACGAGATCGTCCAGCGTCTTCGCATCGGCGTTGTCGATCTCCTCTTCCTTCTTCTTGGCCAGCTCGGAATCCCAGGTCATGATGAAGATCGATTCCTTGACGAACTTGCGTTTCTCTTCTTCCTTCTTCTTTTCGTAGGTGGTCTTGATCTCGGTGGCCGCCGCGCTGATGTCGTCCTTGACGCGGGTGCGCAGATCAATGATGGCATCCTCGAGTGTCTTGTAGCGCTCCTTCTCCGGCACGGCGGAGCCGTAGAGGTCGAGCAAAAACAGGGGGCTCATGTCGCTGGGGCGCAGATGGATCGGCACCGGCTCCTCGACCGGCACGAACAGGTCCTTGCCAATCGATTTGGTGCCGGGACGTTTCTTGAGCGCCGCGGCGAGCTGTTCGTGCGTTTGCCGCATGATGGGGCGGGTTTCATTGTAGATGGAGTTGAAATCTTCTTCGCCGCCGATGGTCTTGTCGCCGAGCAATTCCCCCTTGAGGGGCATGCCCCAGATCTGGGTGTAGTTCAGCAGCGCGCGATAGGAATAATCCAGGTGCATGCGGTGATCGACATACGCCATCACAAAAAACGCCGGCGCCGCGATCCAGTTGAGCAGCATCAACGCGATCGTCAGGTACGTGACCTTCGGCTTCGGTCTGGGTGGCGGCGCCTCCGCTTCCTCGTCGTCCACGTCCGCATCATCGCCGTCGTCGGA
This sequence comes from Gemmataceae bacterium, assembly GCA_035656475.1. Classification (GTDB taxonomy): domain Bacteria; phylum Planctomycetota; class Planctomycetia; order Gemmatales; family Gemmataceae; genus SIAQ01. The sequence goes on from DASRSQ010000698.1 coordinate 8,749, forward strand.
AACGTCGGCGTCTTCCGCTTCCGCGTCGGCCTCCGCCTCTGCTTCCGCTTCGGCCTCCTCCTCGGGAACCTCGGCGTCCGCGTCCACCGCATCGGCGTCAAAATCGACTTCGGCATCGGTCTCTTGCGAGATCGGTTCCTCTTCGTCGATTTCTTTCTTTGGCGATTTCTTCGACTTGGCCATGGTCAAAATCTCGGAGATGAAGCCACTGGAATCAATCCAGGGACTATTTCCAATTGTGTCCGATTCCATTCAGCTTGCCAAGGGAAATATGACCTCAAACGAGGGGAAATGCGCGAAGCTTGGCGATTGTGCCGATTATGCTGGTGGCACGATGGAGCTGGGCTCAGGTTGGTCGATGGTCAGGCTGTAGGGTCGAGCGCGTGCGAAGCCCACCGGGAGCGCGGTGTTGCCACGAGCGGTGGGCCTCGCGTTGCTCGACCCTATGGTCCGCGGACACGCCGGTCAGGGCATGGCGAAGTTGGAGTCCTCCAGCTTCTCGTACGTCTTGGTGTCGGTGATCTCGAGCTCCGCGTTTGCCTTGCCGTCCTTCTCGATCGCAATGCGTTTTGCGGTCTTGAGGCCGTTGGAATCGCGATAGTCGAGGATGTATTTTTCCTGATTCACTTCTTGCTTCGTCTCGGGGTCATAGACACGCATCTCACTCTTGACCAGAAGGTGCGTCGTCTTGTCGAAATAGAACGTGATGTCGCGCTGGCCCTCCTTACTGATGCGAATGCCAACGGCGTCCTTCCCCTTGACCTTGGCCTCGCCCACCGCGGCCAACTTGTAAGGCGCCTTGAGGTAATCAGGCAACGACGTGGCGGCTTCGACCCGTAAGCTGTCACGCGTCTCATCGAGGACCTTTTCATCGGTGATCTCTTCCGTCTTGCCAAGGACCGAGCGCCACATCTGCTTGCCGTTGAAAACGACGACGACTGGAATCTCCTTGCCATCAAAATCAAAGGTCAGCGTGTTCTTGACCTTGTCCGGCATGAGGAGGGTGACCTCGCCGTTCATTTCTCGCATCTTTCCAAGCACCTCGATGGTGCCCTTGAACTTGGAGACGATGCCCTTGGACTTGCGGAGATTCTGCTCCCCGCCATGGGCCTGGATGGCCTTGCGGAGAACCGTCTTCAGCTCATCGTCCTGGGCCTGTGCGAGAACGGCGCCGAGCGCAAAGATGCAGGCAGCGATGGCCAGATTCCGTGGTCGAAGCATGATGAAGCTCCTGAACAGAAATGGATGTCTCGGATAGACTATTCGCCCGCCGCCCGCCGATCTTATGGAATTCGGAAGATTTCCGTCTACCTACACCAGGCAAGTGCCGCCCCTTGTGAGCGGAAGGTGCAACCGATAAGATCTAGATGAATATCCCGATTTGGAGTTTGCCCATGACGTCAGAGAATCTCTACCGGATATTGCGAGAATTGCTGGACGCGCCGTTCGTCGCGCCTAGGAGCATTAACCAAATCATCGTCGCACCCGCCAACACGTCCTTGTGACCTTGCCTATGGATCCAGTCGAGGAATTCGTCGTTGTCGATCCCGCGTCGCTCGCGGAGTGCTGCGCTCGCTTGCGGGAAACGACGTGCCTCGGCTTCGACACCGAATTCGTTGGCGAAGACACGTATGAGCCGAGCCTGTGCCTGATTCAAATCTCGACGCCGACCTTTCTCTGCCTGATTGATCCGCTCAGCGCCGGCCCGCTCGATGATTTCTGGAAGCTGCTGGTCGATCCGGCCCGCACGGTCATCGTGCACGCTGGCCGCGAAGAAATCCGCATGTGCCGGCGCTGGAGCGGCGTGGCGCCGACCAACTGGTTCGACCTGCAGGTGGCCGCCGGACTCGTCGGCCTGGCGTATCCGCTCGGGCACGGCGCGCTCGTCTATCAGCTGCTCGGTCAACGCCTCACCAAGGCGGAAACGCTCACCGAATGGCGGCATCGGCCGCTCAGCTCCGCCCAGGTCAGCTACGCCTTCGATGATGTCCGCTACCTGCTCCCGCTTTGGCAGCAGCTCGATGGCCAGCTCCACGCACTCGGCAGACGTGTCTGGGCCCAGCAGGAATTTGCGCGTTTCACCGCCATGGCGCTCCCTGGTACCGCGAACCAGTCGACGGCCCCCGATAAGTGGCGGAAGCTTCGCGGCGTCGGCGCGCTCGACCGCCGCCGCATGGCCATGGTGCGCGAGATGTACCTCGCGCGCGAGGCGATCGCCGCCGAGATGAATCGACCGCCGCGGGTGCTGGTGCGCGATGACCTGCTGATCGAGATCGCCCGCCGCAATCCGAAAACGCCGAACGACGTGCAGGTCGTGCGCGGCCTGGCGAAGCGATTCGTGACGCCGTTGTGGGACGCGATCGAGCGTGCCCGCAAGTTGACGCCGGACCAGCTGCCGCCGGCGATCGAGCGCGAACAGGATCCGCCGCAGGTCGCGTTGATCGTCAACCTGCTCACGGCAATCCTCAACGACTTCTGCGCCCGCGAAAAGCTGGCGGTTGCATTGACCGCGACGATGAGCGATCTCAAGGATCTGGTGCGGGCGAAAATGCAAAAGGAAGAGCCGTCGCCAACGAACCTGTTGATGACCGGCTGGCGCCGCGAGTTCGTGTTGCCGGCAATCCTCGACGTGCTCGAAGGCCGACGCAGCGTCCGCATTGCCGACTTGGAGGCAGAGTCGCCGTTCAAGCTGGAATCATGATAATTTCACGTGCCCTGATCGCGGCCAGTGGGTATCGTACCCACAGGCCGCAATGGACGGTGAATTGATACCTTGGGCAATCGCCAGACGAGCCGCGACCGTCAGGGAGCGCTCCCTCATGGTCGCGGCTCGTTAATGCTTAGACAATACGGAGGCCCAAAGTGCAAGTGCTGGAAACCGTCGACCTCCGCAAAAACTACGGCGCCATCCAGGCCCTCAATGGCATCTCGCTCAGCGTCAAGCAAGGCGAAATCTATGGCCTGCTCGGCCAGAACGGCGCGGGCAAGACCACCCTCATCAAGGTCCTCCTCGGCATCATCCGCGGCTGGGAAGGCAAGGCGATGCTCCTCGGCCAACCCGCTGGCACCGCCGACATCCGTAAACGCGTCGGCTATCTGCCCGAGGACCATCAGTTTCCCGATTATCACACCGGCTACAGCCTGCTCGACTTCTACGGCGAACTCCTCGGCCTCTCCGGCGCTGTCCGAAGAAAACGCATCCCGGAGATGCTTGAACTCGTCGGCATCGCCCCGCGCATGCATTACAAGATCCGCACCTACTCCAAGGGCATGAAGCAACGCCTCGGCATCGCCCAGGCTCTCTTCCACGAACCCGACGTCATCTTCCTCGACGAGCCCACCGACGGCGTCGACCCCGTCGGCCGACGCGACATCCGCGAGACGTTGCTGGAACTCAAAAACCTCGGCAAGACGATCTTCATCAACTCGCACCTGCTCGGCGAAGTCGAACTGATCTGCGACCGCGTCGCCATCCTGCGCAAGGGCGTCATGATCCGCGAAGGCGATATCCCGACGCTGACCAAGCAAAAAGGCCAGTTCCTGATAGGGCTTGCTCCGGGGCAGGTTTTCCCGGCTGACGCGATCAAGGCACTGGGCTACGCGGCGGAACCGCTTGGCGAGCGCTGGGAAGTCATCGTCACGGAAAGCCAGTCCATCGACAAGGTACTGGATTTGCTGCGCGACAAAGGCCTGCAACTACGGCATCTCGTCGAAAAACGGCAATCGCTGGAAGACCTCTTCCTGGCGACGCACAAGGATGACGACGGACGTTCGCGCCGTCGAGCGGAAGTACCCAAAGTCGTGAACCTGGTCAAGGAGGAACGCCCGTGAGGACTCTTCTCGCCATCTTGAAGGATTCCATTCGCGAGTCGCTCGATACGTGGTCGCTACGTATCCTGTTTGGACTATCCGTACTGGGAATGCTTATTGTCCTCACGTTTTCGATGGATCCACTCCCTGCCGAATTGACCATGAGGCAGTTTTTCCTCGTTTACCGTGAATCGCTGCCTCTGCCCGTAATGCTTGACTCTCACAAGCCCGCAGATCTGGATCCTGAGGGGCGTGTGCAACGCTTGAACGTGGGGGAGTTCCGTCTCGTCAGTGTCACGCAGCTAGACGGAGATACCGATTCACCGGAAGGAACCTATCGTTTGGTAATCACAACGCTGGGAATTGAAAGCCCTGCGAACGGCGAAAAAACGTTTCGCGCAGCATTGAAGTACGCAGAGGATTTCGAATATCTTCGAATCGAAAGCATCGAAGAGTTGCCCAAACAAAATGATCGGGTGCAGTACGCCGTCACCTTGAAAGGAGGGCGGAATATGTACCGGGTTTGGGCGTGCTATCCGGTTTGGATTCTGCGCCTCGAATCGCCGGACCTTGAATCGGTTCCGATGGGGTTTCAGGTCTTCGCCGTTGTTACGCTTGTAATGCGTGGAGGAGAAGTTCTCTCAGCGCTGGTGGGCGTTATCATCACGGCTTTTTTTATTCCGAACATGCTGCGCAAGGGCAGCCTGGAATTGATGCTGTCCAAGCCGATGGCGCGCTGGGAGTTGATCTGCTATAAGTATCTGGGAGGACTGGTGTTCATGCTTTTCGTGAATACCTTTGCCTTGACTGGCATCTGGCTCGTCCTGGGACTTCGTACCGGATTTTGGGCGAACGGATTGCTGCTGATGATACTTACCATTACGTTCTTTTTTGCGATTCTTTATGCGATTTCGACATGCGTAGCAGTGGTAACTCGTAGCGCCATCGCTGCAATTCTGGTTACCGTCTTCGCATGGATTGCCTTTTTTGCCATTGGCTTCGCCTACCAGTATTATGGCCCGGATGCGAGCGCCCGCATGGGCAGGAATGGGATGGCGGTCCGCGAGGAGAAATTGCCCGAAAGCGGATTTGTTCGTGGCCTCCAAATCGCTAACAAGGTGATTCCGCGCATCGGGGACCTGAACAAGCTCAATGCTCTCATTGGCTTCACGGACTTCATGACCGGGGACCTCCGTAACATCGCGATGTTTGATAATACGAATGTGAATTGGACGGAAAGCGCCTTGGTTTCCTGTGCCTGGATTGCGGTTTTCGCAGGCATTTTTGCACTTCGGTTCACGGTCAGGGATTACTGACGGCGTTATTACTGCAAGAGCACCAGGCATCGGTTGGATTGGCTAACGGCCACCCGCTGCCGGCTGCCTGCTCCTGGAGGTCGTCTTGTCCGGTGATGCCGTCTATCAACGATGTATCCATCCCCATTGCGACGGCACGCAATCCGTCAGCGACACGTCCTTTGCTTGCCCCAAGTGTGGCAGCCTGCTCGATGTCGCCTACGACTGGAACCGCCTGCAACCGCCGACCTCGCTGGCCTGGTTCGAGTCAAAATGGGCCCAGCGCGCCAATCCGCTCGACTTCAGCGGCGTCTGGCGCTTCCGCGAATTGCTGCCGTTCGCTGACCCTGACAAGATCATGACCATCGGCGAAGGCCAGACGATCCTGCAGCGTGCAGACATCGTTGCGAACTACGTCGGCATGAATGCCGGCAGCCTGTACCTGCAGTACGAAGGCATGAACCCGTCCGGCAGCTTCAAGGACAACGGCATGACCGGCGCGTTCACCCACGCCCGCATGACCGGCGCCACCCGGGCCGCCTGCGCGTCCACCGGCAACACCAGCGCATCGCTTGCCGTCTTCTGCTCCGCGACCGGCCTGATGCGCGCCATCATCTTCATCGGCTCCGGCAAGATCTCCTACGGCAAGCTCGCCCAGGCACTCGATCACGGCGCGCTCACGGTGCAAATCGCCGGCGACTTCGACGACGCCATGCAGCGCGTCCAGCAGATCTCGAAGAAGCTCGGCATCTACCTCGTCAACAGCGTCAACCCCTTCCGTCTCGAAGGGCAGAAGACGATCATGTTCCGCATCCTCGAAGCGATGCGCTGGGAGGTCCCCGACTGGATCGTCGTCCCCGGCGGCAACCTCGGCAACGTCAGCTCGTTCGGCAAGGCGTTCATCGAGCTCATGGATCTCGGCCTGATCAAACGGCCGCCGCGATTGGCCGTCATCAATGCCGCCGGCGCGAACACGTTTTACCAGCTCTACGAAAAGTTCGGCCTGCGCTGGAACGCCGGCAAACCCGCGGCCAACCTGATCGACGGCTACTATCAGAGCCTGGAGATGGAAAAGCTCCGCGCCGCCACCATCGCCAGCGCCATCGAGATCAACCATCCGGTCAACCTGCACAAGGCGCTGCGTGCCCTCGACCGCTGCGGTGGCGTCGTCCGCGAGGCAAGCGACCAGGAGATTCTCGACGCGAAGGCCAAAGTCGGCGCCGGCGGCCTGGGCTGCGAACCCGCCTCGGCGGCAAGCGTCGCCGGCGCCCGCAAGCTACGCCGCGAAGGCATCATCGCCCCGAGCGACCGCGTCGTCTGCGTGCTCACCGGCCACCAGCTCAAGGATCCGACCGCGACGGTGGCGTATCACAGCGCCGACCAGAAGACGTTCGACGAGGTCCTCGGCCACCGCGGCGTCCGCCGGGCGGCGTTCGCGAATCGCGCGGTGCAGGTGCCGAATGATCTGGATGAGATCATCAAGGCGATCGAGGTGTATAGTTAAAATTGGCCCGCCCGGCGAGCGCGGAGTGGATGATGGGGCGGAGGAAGATAAGCATGACGACCAACAACTGTGACGGCAGCATTCGAGAAGGGGAGCCACCGTATCGCTCGAGCTTGTCGACATCGGCTGGTCTTCCTTCCGCACGCCGCAGTATGGCACAGGCAGTTTTGCGACGTGCGCGGGGCTTCATTCCTGTTTGGGCTTGGGTGGCGGTACTGGCCGTGCAGTTGGTAGTCGCGTTACCATTCTGGATGTACACTTCGCCGGCACCATTCCATGATGTCCACGGCGACCTTTACCGCGGGTGGCCCTACAGATACGGTTTGGATCAAGGTGATGTCGGTGGGGATGAGTGGGGGCCTTTCACTACCCGCTTCCAGCCAATTAGTTTCGCCATCGACACCGCTGCCGCGGTCGGCTGCGCTCTGCCGGCGACCGGTCTGGTGCTGTGGATCGGCCGGCGATTCCGGACCACGGGGGAGAACTTCGCATGAAAACCAGAATCGGCGTCAATGGCGCCTGTGGCCGCATGGGCAAGCGCATCGTCCAGCTCGCGGTCGAGGATCACTCGCTGCAGGTCGCGGCCGCCATCGATGGCGAAAATCATCCGGAGCAAGGCGTCGACATCGGCGAGGCGGTGGGTGTCGGCAAGCTTGGCGTTTCCGTCACGCCGACGTTGCCGCTCAGCACGCATCTCGATGCGATGATCGATTTCTCGCTCCCCGAAGGGACGATGAACATCCTGCAGACGTGCGTGAGCCGAAAGATTCCGCTCGTGGTGGCGACGACCGGGCACACCGAGGTCCAGAAGCGCGACATCGAGGGGGCCGCCCATCACACGGCGATCCTGATGGCGCCCAACATGAGCCTGGTCGTGAATGTCCTCTTCAAGCTCGTGCGCGAGGCGGCGGCGGCGCTCAAGGACAAGGGCTTCGATGTCGAGATCATCGAACGGCATCATCGCTTCAAGAAGGACTCGCCGTCCGGCACCGCGCTGCACTTCGCCAAGATCATCCAGGAGGCCATGGGGGAAATGAAGGTTGTGCATGGCCGCGAGGGGCTCGTCGGCGAACGCACGCCGCGCGAGATCGGCATGCACGCGGTGCGTTCCGGCGACAACGTCGGCGAGCACACCATCCTGTTCTCGACGCTCGGCGAAACCATGGAGCTCGTCCACAAGGGCCACACGCGCGACGCCTACGTGCGCGGCGCCTTGCAGGCGGCGAAGTTCCTGGCGACCAAGTCGGCCGGACGCTACACGATGAACGATGTGCTCGGGCTGTGAGTTGCCATACAATAGCGCACATCACCAACGATTCCAAGGGATGTGTGCCATGTCCTCCGTCATCGGCCAACCGCTCGACGCGCTCGATTCGCCGCAACTGCTGCTCGATCTCGACATTATTGACGCCAATCTCAAGCGCATGTTCGACGCCGGCAAGCAGCGCGGCGTCAACGTACGCACGCATTTCAAGTCGCTCAAGTGCGGCGGCCTCGCACGCTACATCAAGGAACGCGGCGGCAACACGTTTCTCGCCGCCAAGCTCAATGAAGCCGAGGTCCTCGCCGACGCAGGCATCACCGACATCCTCATCGCCAACCAGATCGTTGGCCCGCACAAGATGGCCCGGCTAGTCAACCTTGCCAAGCGCGTCAACCTCCGCGTCTGTGTCGACCGCACCGAGAACGTCGATCAGCTCAGCGCTGCGATGAAGGCCGGCGGCGCCACCCTCGGCATCCTCATCGAAATCGACATCGGCATGGCCCGCTGCGGCATCCCGCCCGGCGAAGCTGCCGTCAGCCTGGCCCAGCGCATCGCCAAATCACCGGGCCTGCGTTTCGACGGCCTGCAAGGCTATGACGGCCACTTGCAACTGATGGCGGACGCCAACGAACGTCGCCAGAAGTGCGAGGCGGGCCTGCGCGACCTGGTCGCCACGCGCCGCTTCATCGAGCAAGCCGGCCTGCCTGTGTCGATCGTCACCGGCGCCGGCACCGGCACGTGGGAATTCGTCGCAGGCTTCCCAGGCGTCACCGAAATCCAGCCCGGCTCGTTCGTGCTGATGGATTCCATCTATCACACGGTTCGCCCCGAGTTCGGCTGTGCCCTGTCGATTCTCGCGACCGTCGTCAGCACCCGCCCCGGTTGGTACAACCTCGACGCCGGCTCCAAGGCAATCAGCAAGGATTTCGGCATGCCCGTCATCCGCGGCAAACCAGAGGAAAAGGTGACGCGACTGTCCGAGGAGCACACGAAGGTCGAATGCGACCCGGTCCCCGTGAAGATCGGCGACCGTCGCGAGGTGATCCCCGCCCACTGCTGCGCGACGATGAACCTGCACCGCCAGTGCATCGGCGTCCGCAAAAGCATCGTCGAAACGGTGTGGCCCATCGAAGCGAGCGGGCGGTATGATTAGGCTCGAGGAGGAACGATCACGCTGCTAACGATTGAAGTCGAACAGGAAGACGACGGCCGCTGGCTTGCGGAAATTCCCGCATTGCCTGGGGTGATGGCCTATGGGCAGACACGCACACAAGCAGTCGAATACGTGCAAGCGCTCGCGCTGCGGGTGCTCGCCGATCGCCTGGAGCATAGAGAAGGCGGATGATCTATGAAAAAAATGGAGAGGTAATGAGCAAAGAAGATCAACTACGTCAGGTCCTCGATAGCGGCATCGTTGCCGTCGTGCGGTCACAGGATAGCGCGCAACTCGTCGAGGTCGTGCGCGCTCTCGCGGACGGCGGCGTCAATGTCGTCGAGATCACGATGTCGGTGCCTGGCGCGCTCGATGTCATCAAGGCCGTGCGCTCCGCGCTTGGCGAACGCGTGCTGCTCGGGGCCGGCACGATTCTTGATCCGGAGACGTGCCGGATGGCGCTTCTCGCGGGTGCCGAGTATATCGTGTCGCCGACTTTAAATCTCGAAGTCATTCGGCTGTGCCAGCGTTATGACAAGCTGGTGATGCCGGGCGCGTTCACGCCGACCGAGATTCTCACGGCGTGGGAAGCGGGGGCGGACATCGTCAAAGTCTTCCCTGCGGACGTCGTCGGCCCGGCGTTCTTCAAGGCGATCAAGGGGCCATTGCCGCAGGTTCGCGTGATGCCGACCGGCGGCGTCGATTTGACGACCGCGGCGTCTTTCCTCAAGGCCGGCGCGTGCTGTCTGGGTCTTGGCGGTCAACTCGTCGAGCCCGACGCGGTCAAGTCGCGCAATTTCACGCGCATTCGCACGCTGGCCGAGCAATATGTCGCCATCGTCAAGGAGACGCGCGCCGCGATGCGCAAGGGGTGAGGCGTGGATGAGTGCTATCTGACACGCGCCGAAGTCCGCGCCTTTGATCGGCACGCGATCGAGCAACTCGGCATCCCCGCCGCGGTGTTGATGGAAAACGCCGGCGGCGGCGCGGCCCGACTCCTGCAATCGCTCGGCATCCGCGGTCGCGTCGACATCTGCTGCGGCAAAGGCAACAACGGCGGTGACGGCCTCGTCATCGCTCGCCATCTTGCCAACCACATCCATGAAGTGCGTTGCCTGCTCTTTGCAAAGCCGGAGGATCTGTCGCCCGACGCGGCGCTGCAGTGGCACATCGTCCAGAAGATGGGATTGCTGACCGAGGTCGTCGAGCAAGCCGATTTCTACGGCGCCGACTGGATAGTCGACGCCCTTTTCGGCACTGGCTTGACCGGCCCGGTGCGAGCGCCGTTCGACCGTGTGATTGAATCGATCAACGGCACTGGCGTGCACGTGCTCGCCGTCGACATTCCCTCGGGCCTCGATTGCGACACCGGGGAGCCGCTTGGCCCCTGCATCCGCGCCACGCATACTGCGACGTTCGTCGCGCCGAAGGCCGGCTTCCGCAACCCCGCCGCCGCGACCTGGACCGGACAGGTCCACACCATCGACATTGGCGTGACACTGCTGTTCTGGAAGCGATGAAGTCAGGCCACTGGAGTAACCAAGTTGTCGATTATTTCTGCCAACAATACATCATATAGTGTAATCATGAAATGAGGGCTGCATCCATGGGTAGCAACCCGCGAGCGAACTCGGCCTGTCCGCCAAAACCGGCATTGAAACAGCGACCGCTGCTGACGCCGATCCAGGCAGGCGGCCTGGCGTCAGTGTTCAAGGTTTTGGCGAACGACACCAGACTGCGGCTGCTCCACGCCGTTGTTCGGGCAGAGGAAATCTGCGTCAGCGATCTGGCGGACTCGCTCGGCATGAGGCCTCAGGCTGTTTCGAATCAACTGCAACGCCTGGCCGACCTGGGCATTCTCGCGTGCCGTCGTGATGGAAAGAGCATCTTCTATCGCCTTGTCGATCTTTGCGTGATGTCCTTGCTCGATCAGGCACTCTGCTTGACGGAGGAGGTAGAAAAAAGCAGTCAAGGCTCCAGGTGTTGCAAAGGGTGACCGCGCCGCAATTGGATGGATGACATGCAGAGACTTGTCGCCGAGACGTTCGGTACCTTCGCCCTCGTGTTTGCGGGGACCGGGGCCATCGTCATCGACCAGGTGACTGGCGGAGCCGTGTCGCACGTTGGAATCGCAATAACGTTCGGCCTGATCGTGCTGGCGATGATCTACGCCATTGGCGATATTTCCGGGGCGCACCTGAATCCAGCCGTCACGCTTGGATTTTTCGCAGCCGGCCGATTCCCAGGCCGCTCCGTTCTACCCTATATCGTCAGTCAATCCGTCGGCGCGTTTCTGGCCAGCGCCAGTCTAAGGCTCATGTTCCCCGAGAATGCAACGCTGGGGGCAACGCTGCCTCGCGATGGTGCGATGCAGTCGTTCGTGCTGGAGATTATTCTGACGTGCCTCCTCATGTTTGTCGTTCTTTGCGTCTCCAGCGGCGCCAAGGAGAAAGGCATCACGGCAGGCATCGCCGTTGGCTCGGTGATCACGCTCGAAGCGATGTTTGCCGGCCCGATCTGTGGCGCGTCGATGAATCCGATTCGCTCGCTCGCCCCCGCCATCGTCGCCTGGCGAATCGAGAGCCTTTGGGTTTACCTGACGGCTCCCACGCTTGGCACGCTCGCTGGCGTGCTAGTGTTTCGGTGTATCCAAGAACCTGCAGCGCGGATCGCCCCCGCCTCTAAGTGTTTCTCCTCAGAAGTTGGAGGAGCGGTACTTAAGGGAAAGGAAAGCCATGAACGTTCAGAAACTGAATCAGTTGCTAGCAAATAACCCCGACTCCTCGATGTGCATCATGCTCCCCAGCGGCGAGTTTGTCCCTGACCACTTTCACATCACGGAAGTCGGACGCGTCGAAAAGCAGTTCATCGACTGCGGCGGCACACGCAGGAAAACGATCTCGTGCGTCTTGCAAGTCTGGTTTGCCAACGATACGGATCATCGTCTCAATAGCACGAAACTGAGCAAGATCATGAGCACGGCGAAGGAATTGCTGGACGAGGATCTGCCCATTGTCGTCGAGTATGGCAGCGACACCATTTCGCAATACCCGCTCGGCGATGTCGAAGTCACGCCCAAGGGCCTGCTGTTCGTGCTCGGTGAAAAACCAACCGCGTGCCTTGCCGAGGATAAGTGCGGTGTGCAGGGTTGCTGCTGAGGGAATCATGAAGCGAATCATCTTCGTTTGCGTCGAGAACTCCAACCGCAGCCAGATGGCCGAGGCCTTCGCGCGCATGCACGGCGCCGGCAGAGTCGAAGCCCATAGTGCCGGCTCCCGACCTTCCGGCAAGATCAACCCGAAAGCCATCGCGGCGATGAAGGAACTCGGCTACGACCTGACCACGCACTCATCGAAGGGTCTTGAACCATTCAACGGCCAGGACTTTGAGGTCGCAGTGACGATGGGTTGCGGCGACGAGTGCCCGCTCGTCCATGCCAAGCGCCGTGAAGACTGGCAAATCCCGGATCCGAAAGAACTTCCTCCCGAACAGTTTCGAGAGACCCGGGACTTGATCGCGGCCAAGGTCAAGAAGCTATTGAGTGAGCTCGGCGAAGGGAACCTCTAGCGATCACTGCGGCGTGCGCGCGAGCCATTGCTCCGTCTCGGCAACCTTGGGATGCTGAATGCGCCGCCGCACTTCGAGAGCCCGTGTGAACGCCCGCCGCGCGAGCTCGAACTCACGATTGGCAAAATACGCCTCGCCCCACACCTGCGCCGCATCCGCCTCCCCCCACGCATAGCCGCAATCCGGATGCGTCGCGAGATCGAGCGCCTCGCGCGCCGATTGGATCGCGCGCGGCGCGTCGGGCCAGGCGAGGTGGATGCGCGCGAGGGTGACCAGCAGCTCGATGCGGAGGAGGCCGAAGCCGCAGGAAACCGCGTGTACCAATCCCGTTTCGGCCTCGCCGAGCGCGGCCTGGGCGTCGCCGCTGGTGAGAAGGTGTAGTGCTGATAGCAGGTGTGCTTCGATGATGGATTGCATGTCGCCGGTTCGCGATGTCCAGGCGCGAATACTCTCGATGTTGGGCACCGGATTTCCGTCCTCAGCTAGCTCGATGCGGGCCAGCAAGGCGTGGAATAGCGGATAATCTTGGTTCCACCCATACTTACTGGCTGTAGTCATACCGTACTCGACAATGGTGCGAGTTTGAGCGAACTCGCCCAGGTCAAGAAAGTGGCGAGCTTGCCACGCGCCCCAAATGGAAGACAGCATTTTGCCATTGGATTCTGTTGAAGCGACGAAGTCGGCCCGGCCTGCGGCAAGGCGGCCAAGCGCATGGGCGGCCATTGCCCGATAACTCAGTGAGTACGCGCAACCTGTATCTTCCCTTGCCGCCCTTGCCTCGCTTAATGCCTCATCTGCCAGCTCGAGGGCTTCGGCCAATCGCCCTATCGCAAATGTCAATCCACTCGAATTCCGAAGCCCTACTGATGAATCCTTAGGCGAAGCAAGTGTCTTGTTCCAACCGAAGACGAGCCGGTGAATCGCCCACGCTGCCGACAGCCTCCCCAGGCGAAATGCGAATAGTGCAAGAGCGGTGGCGAGCAGCATTCGACTGCGAAGGCCCAGCGTTGGCCCGAGCTCTTCGGGCCGGCCGGTTGGGCTGAAGGCTGAAAGGATCCGGAAACCTCGCTCATATTCGCCAAGTATCCATCCGAGGTTTCGGTAACCTCCCATTCCGTGCCAGTAAAGATCGAACGCCTCTTGCTCTCGGCCTGCGAGCCGCGTTGCCTCGATCAGACGCTCATAGCGATCAAGGACCTCCGGCTCGGTCGGCTTCTCCTTTGGACGCTTCTCCAGCCCAGCGCCGAGCGACTCTGCGACTACCTCGAAGACGCGCTCGGCCGGGCAGCCGAGCAGCTTGCGGAAGTTGTCGCGCAGGAACGGGTGGGCCGTCCAGGTGACGGTGTCGTCCTTCCGATAATGGAAGACCAAGCCGCGCTTGTGAAGGCCGTGGAGCAGCATCACCAGGCGCGGCCCTGCATTGACGAGCAGCCCCGCCACCTCACCGCCGGCACCGATCACGATGGCGAGCAGATCAAGCGTCACCCCGCGCGGGAACACCGACAGGCGGACCAGTAGCTCCCGCTCCTCGGCAGGCAAGCGCTGCGCGTAGCTGGCCAGAACGCGCGCGAGCTTCGCTGCCTTCGGGTCCTCGCCAGTCACGGCGTCGAGATCGAATTCCTTCACCGCCTCGATTTGGCCTCCGGCGAACGATTGCAAATAGGAACCGATCACTGCGACCGAAAGCGCGTGACAACCCACCTGTTCCGCCGCCGCTCGCAGTGCCGTGTCCTCGCCGATGACTTCCCAGCCGCGGAGGACCGCGACGGCTGCATCCGGGGAAAGGTCGTCGAGTTGCGTGTGGCGGTAACCGCGTTTTTCCCAGTCGCGCAGGTCAACGAGCGGGTAGCGCGAGGTCACCAGGGCGCGGGCCCGACCGAGCCCGGCCGCGATTGCTCGGAGTAAAAGTTTGAGGGTTTGATCGGAGAGTTCGCCGCGCACGCGGCCGTCGCCGGCATCTTCTTGCACCAGCTCCAGACCGTCGAGGACGATCAGGTGAGGCCGGCCGTCGCGCAGCCCGCGTTCGAGGCGTTCGAGGCGACCGCCGGCTGGCGCGTCCTCCTGTTCGTCGAGAAAGAGCTGATTGCATTCGCGCAAGAAGGCGTCGGCATCGGGCCGCTCGTAGAACGACCAGACCAGCACGTTGGCTTCGCTGGGCTTCATGGTGGCGATGATCCGCTCGGCGACCGCCGTCTTACCGGTGCCTCCCGCGGCGACCAGCGACCAGACACGGTCCGGCGACGCCAGGTCGGCGACCCATGCGCCAAGTTCTTCGAGCAATCGCTCACGGCCGCGGACATGGGGCGCAGGTTGAAGAGCGTGGACGATACGT
>DASRSQ010000699.1:0-5386 GCA_035656475.1 Gemmataceae bacterium
CAAGACAGAGCCCCTGGCGCTACCGGCTCGGCAGGAGCCTCGCCCTCCCGGCCTCCGGATCACGCTAAAAAAGGAAATAGCGCTGAGCCATCGGCAAAACCTTCATCGGCTCGCACGTCAGCAATTCCCCGTCCGCCCACACACGATAGGTGTCCGCATCGACGCGGATCTCCGGCGTCGCATCGTTGAGCGGTAGTTCCTTCTTGCTGATGTCGCGACACTTCTTCACCGCCACCAGCGGACGCTCCAACCGATACTTCTTCGCAATGTTGTCATCGAGCGATGCCGCCGACACGAACGTGAAGCTCGACTCCGTCATCGCCCGACCGAAGCTGCCGAACATGGGCCGAGGCAACACCGGCTGCGGCGTCGGAATCGATGCGTTGGCGTCCCCCATCTGGGCGTACGCAATCATACCGCCTTTCAGCACCAGCTCCGGCTTCACGCCGAAGAAGGCGGGCTTCCACAGGGTGATGTCGGCCCACTTGCCGGGCTCGATGCTGCCGACCTCGTGGGCGATGCCATGCGTGATCGCCGGGCAAATCGTGTACTTTGCGACATAACGTTTGGCGCGATGATTGTCGTTGCGGCTCGAGTCCTCCGGCAACGCGCCGAACTGCACCTTCATCTTGTGGGCGGTCTGCCAGGTGCGAATGATGACCTCGCCGATGCGGCCCATCGCTTGCGAGTCGCTGCTGATCATGCTAAGAACGCCGCGATCGTGCAGGATGTCCTCGGCCGCGATCGTCTCTGCCCTAATGCGGCTCTCGGCAAATGCGACATCCTCGGGCACCTTCTTCGACAGGTGATGGCACACCATCAGCATGTCGAGATGCTCGTCGATCGTGTTGACCGTGAACGGCCGTGTCGGATTCGTGCTCGACGGCAACACGTTCAGCAGGCTCGCGATCTTGATGATGTCGGGCGCGTGCCCGCCGCCGGCGCCTTCGGTGTGATACGTGTGGATCGTACGCCCCGCGATGGCCGCGATCGTGTCCTCGACGAAGCCGGACTCGTTCAGAGTGTCGGTGTGGATCGCGGCCTGCACGTCGAACTTATCGGCCACGCGCAAACAACAATCGATGGCGGCCGGCGTCGTGCCCCAGTCCTCGTGCAGTTTCAGGCCGCACGCGCCGGCGCGGATCTGTTCCTCGAGCGGGCCGGGCAGGCTGCCGTTGCCCTTGCCGGTGAAGCCGAGATTGATCGGGAAGCCCTCGGCAGCTTGCAACATCCGCATCATGTACCACGCGCCGGAGGTGCAGGTGGTGGCGTTCGTACCGGTGGCGGGACCGGTGCCACCGCCGATAAGCGTGGTGAGGCCGGCAGCGATGGCGGTCTCGACGAGCTGCGGACAGATGAAGTGGACGTGCGTGTCGATGCCGCCGGCGGTCGCGATGAGGTTCTCGCCGGCGATGACTTCGGTGCCGGGACCGATGACGAGGCGCGGATTGACGCCAGGCTGGATCAGAGGATTGCCTGCCTTGCCGACGGCGACGATGCGGCCGCCGCGCACGCCGATGTCCCCTTTGACGATACCCGTGTAATCGAGAATGACGGCATTGGTGATAACGAGATCGAGCGGCGGATGCTTCGATTTGCCGGGCAACGGCGACTGCCCCTGGGCGTCGCGAATGACCTTACCACCGCCGAACTGCACTTCGTCGCCCGGGATCGCGTGATCGTGTTCGACCTCGATGATCAGCTCGGTGTCGGCGAGCCGAATGCGATCGCCTTTCGTGGGTCCGTAATGGCTGGCATAGTTTGCCCGCGACAGGGAGTGCGACATCGGCTACTTCTTTCGTTTCTTGGCAGTCTGCAGGTCGGCAACGCACGGCAGCTCGCCCGCCAGGAATTGCTCGAGGCGTTTCATGCTCTGCGCACGCGTCTTCTTGTCGTCGAGTTCGCCGTTGACCAGGCCGCTGCCGCCGTGGACTTCGCGCTTGCCGGACATCGGGATGAGCTGGACGGTCTTGATCTCGCCGGGTTCGATGCGGACCGCGGTGCCGGCGGGAATGTCGAGGCGCATGCCGTAGGCGGCGGCGCGGTCAAAGGCGATGGCGCGATTGACTTCGAAGAAGTGGAAGTGCGAGCCGATCTGCACCGGCCGGTCGCCCGTGTTGTTGACCTGGACTGCAATAGCCTCGCGGTCCGCATTGAGCTGGATCGATTCGGACTCAAGGAAGTATTCGCCAGGGATCATAGGTAATGTTTCGTATCAGGAGATCGGTTGATGCACTGTCACAAGCTTGGTGCCGTCGGGAAACGTTGCTTCGACCTGAATCTCGTGGATCATCTCCGGCACGCCTTCCATGACATCGGCGCGCGTCAGAACGCCGCGCCCTGCACTCATCAACTCGGCGACGCTGCGGCCGTCGCGTGCCCATTCCAGGAGTTGGCTGGTGATGAGGGCGACCGCTTCGGGATAATTGAGCCGGAGGCCGCGAGCTTTGCGAGCCTTCGCCAGTTCGCCGGCGGTAAAGATGAGCAGCTTGTCGCGTTCCTGCGGAGTCAGATGCATTGCCCAGGGCTCCAGCCGCGATTGAATGGAGGATTATTGTAAAGCGAGGGGATTTGGCGGCAAGAAAAAACGTAGGGTGCGTAAAACGCACCGGCCGCGGCAGAGGCGAATCCGCGATGCGTTCTTTGGCAAAGAACGCATCACACCCTGGACGCTGTGGCGGCCGGTGCGTTGCACGCACCCAACTTCTTAGAACTTGATCATCAGGTCGGCCGCAATCGTCAGCTGATTGCGGTGCAGGTTGGTGGCATCCGAGCCGAAGGCGGGGTTGGTCGCGCCGTCGTAGCGGATTTCGGGACGCAACTCCATCCACTTGGTTGGATGGTAGTTGAACCCAAGAGTCGTCTCGTAGTAGCTGGTCTTGGGGATGCCGAAGCCGCCGGCGTAACCACGGCCGTCCGCGTCGTAGTAGTATTCCAGGCGGGTGTTGAAGTCCCAGCACTTGTTCAGATGGACGCCGTTGTAGGTAAGGATGTCATAGGCGCGTTCGATGTAGCCCGGAGGCGGCGGGCCGCCGAAAACGGGGCCGCGCGAGTAGATGGCCTGGAAGTCGAGCACGCTCCAGAAGTAGCGGTTCCAGATGCGCTGGCCGCCGAGTTCGAACGCAGTCGTGTTGGCGCTGCTGTTATCCGTCGTGGCGCCCGTGTTGATCGTGCCCCAGATCTGCTTCTCCTTGGCTTCCTCGTCAAGCCAGTACGACACCTTGGTGATGTACTCCGGCGAGTTGCCCTTCATGGAGAAGAACGTGCCCCAGCCGAACTCGATGCCGTTGTACCAGTCGAGTTGCTTGGTGACGTGCCAGGTGGACGAAATACCGGTGTAACGGCCTTCTTCCATGTTGTACCAGGCATAGTCGCTCGACGTGAATGGGCGCGACCACGATAGCGCGCCAGCCCAGCCGGTGACCGTGGTTTGACGGCCGACTTTCACGTCGACGCCCCCTTCAGTCAGGATCGGCATGTGAAAGGTCAAGTTGAGGTCGGTGAACGAGAAGCCGAAGCGCTGATTGGCCTGGTTTGGCCAGCCCTGCGTTGGCTGCAGGAACTGGGCGTCGGACCCGGCGAAACCGATGACGTTGAAGCCCCATGACCATGTCTTCTGATCGAGCGGCTTGCTCAAGATCAGACCGAGTTCGCGGACCGTGCCTTCGTTGCCGAAGCGGTTCATGACTGGCGCGACGGTGGTGACACCGGAGCCGGTCGAGCGATAGGTGTAATCGAAGTCGGCCCAGCCGGCGACGTTCATCCACGGCTTCTCGGTATTACCGTAGAGCCAGTTCTGCAGGATGCCAACCTTCATGATCGGGGTCGGTCCCAGCGCGGGAGGTGTTTCGGGAGAAGGAACGGGCGTATCCCCCGGCGGAGGAATGGCGCCTTCGCCGCCTGGCACCGGGTTCTCTTCCCGGACCTGGGTTTGGATGATTTTGGGAGCGCCCAGTACGGCCTGTGGGGCCCCGGGGACAGTTCCGCTCTGGGCGAGTAGCCGAGATGGGGAAGCCATGGCAAGTCCGATGCCGAGTCCGAGCGAGAGGAACAATACCCAGCGCATGTTGGTTTGGATCCTTCCAAATTAGGTTAATCGGTTGCAGGACCTTTGGGAGAGGTTGCACGATCCAAATAAATTTCGGCGAAATGTGAAGATCTCAATAGGATCAGAGTTTCTCTTACCGCAACATGATGAAAAGAGATTCGCCAGATTCTGCACAAATTGTCAGCACCGCAAATCCGGAAACATTGGGTCAAGTCCCACCTGCGCTCGACCAATGGCACGCCTACTTCGAATGCAGCATATGCCACAAAAATGTGCAAACCTGGGCCAGGGTCTTGGATCGAGGCGCACGAGTCACAAATCGTAAATTCAATAATAGCTTGCAGATGACGCCAAATACCCTGGAAATGTGAAGAATGCCGGAACACTGGGCGCATTTTTTGCACTCCGGCCGGTCTAAAACTTTTTTCTGCTGCCTCTCCTACGGAGAAGGTACGCGCATTACCGAAGGAGTTCGTGACTGATGAACAAGTGTCGCGCTCTGTCTACCGCCAGCTCCCATTACGCCTTTTTTGCCAGAACTTTCTTACTCGTGGCGATGACGGCAGCGCTTGCCGCCCTGCCCCTCGGACTGACTGGGTGCAAAACCGACCGGCCCAAGTCCAACGTAGACGGTAAGGAAAAAGGCAAAGGCGGAGACGACAAGGGAGGTGGCGACACCGTCAAGGTCGGCATCCTCCACTCGCAGACCGGCACCATGTCGATCAGCGAAAAGTCCCTGATTGACGCCGAGAAGCTCGCCATCGACGAGATCAACGAGGCCGGCGGCGTCCTCAAGAAGAAGATCGTGCCCATCGTCGAGGATCCGGAATCCAAATTCGACACGGTCTTCCCGGAAAAGGCCAAGAAACTCCTGCTCGAAGACAAGGTCGCCGTCGTGTTCGGCTGCTGGACCTCGGCGAGCCGCAAGAACGTGCTTCCCGTCTTCGAAGATAACAATGGCCTGCTCTTCTATCCCGTGCAGTACGAAGGCAATGAAAGCTCGAAGAACATCGTCTACACCGGCGCCGCGCCGAACCAGCAAATCATTCCGGCCATCGAATGGCTGCTCAGCGCCAAAGGTGGGGCGAAGAAGAAGTTTTACTTACTTGGCTCCGACTACGTGTTCCCGCGCACCGCGAACTTCATTATTCGCAAGTATCTGAAGGAAAAGGGCCTCGAGCCAGTCGCCGAAGAATACACGCCGCTCGGCCATTTGGAGTATCGCCAGGTGGTGCAGAACATCCAGAAGGCCGATCCGGACGTCATCTTCAGCACGATCAACGGCGACAGCAACGTCAACTTTTACAACGAGCTCGCCGCCGCCGGCATTACCGCGGA
>DASRSQ010000700.1:0-13505 GCA_035656475.1 Gemmataceae bacterium
GTGACGTTGAGGATGCCGTTCTTGTCGATGTCGAACGACACCTCAATCTTCGGCATGCCGCGCGGGGCCAGCTCGATGTCGACCAGGTCGAACTGAGCGAGCAGACGGTTGTCCGCCGCCATCGGGCGTTCGCCCTGGAACACGCGGACCGTGACCGCCTTCTGGTTGTCGTCGGCGGTTGAGAAGGTTTCCTTCTTCGTGGTCGGGATGGTCGTGTTGCGCTCGACCAGCTTGGTGAACACGCCGCCGAGGGTCTCGATGCCGAGCGACAGCGGGGTCACGTCGACGAGGACGACCGACGACAGACTGCCAAGCATGATCTGCGCGCCCTGGATGGCGGCGCCAACGGCGACCACTTCGTCCGGGTTCACGCCCTTATGTCCTTCCTTGCCGAAAATCTCCTTCACCAGCTGCTGCACGCGCGGCATACGCGTCATGCCGCCGACGAGGACGATCTCGTCGATCTCGCTCGTCTTGTAGCCTGCGTCCTTCATCGCTTGCAGGACCGGGCCCTTGCAACGCTCGATGAGGCCGGACACGAGCTGTTCGAACTTGGCGCGGGTGATGTCCATCTGCAGATGCTTCGCGATCCCGTCCTGAGCCGTGATGAACGGCAGGTTGATCGACACGTTGGTCTGCTGCGACAGGTCCTTCTTGGCCTGCTCGCACGCTTCCTTCAGACGCTGCAGCGCCATCGGGTCCTTGCGGAGATCGATGCCGTTCTGCTTCTGGAATTCGCCCGCGACGTAGTCAATGAGGACCTGGTCGAAGTCGTCGCCGCCCAGGTGGGTATCGCCGTTGGTGGCTTTGACCTCGAAGACGCCGTCGCCGACGTCGAGGATCGAGATATCGAACGTGCCGCCGCCGAGGTCGAAGACGGCGATCTTCTCGTCCTTCTTCTTGTCGAGGCCGTAAGCGAGCGACGCGGCCGTCGGCTCGTTGATGATACGCATGCGCTGCTTCGACTTCTTGCCGGTCTTGGGATCTTCGATCTCCCATTCGGTGTCGAAGCCAGCGATTTGAGCTGCGTCGATGGTCGCCTGACGCTGGGCGTCGTTGAAATACGCGGGAACGGTGATGATCGCCTTGCGCACCGTGTGCCCGAGGTAAGCCTCGGCGGCTTCCTTGAGCTTGCGCAAGATCATCGCCGAGATTTCCGGCGGCGTGTACTTCTTGCCGTCGATGTCGACCTGCACGAGCTCGTTGGCGCCGCCAACGACCTTGTACGGGACGAGCTTTTCTTCGGACATCACCTCATTGTGGCGACGTCCCATGAAGCGCTTGATCGAGTAAATGGTACGCCGGGAGTTGGTGACGGCCTGACGCTTGGCGGGATCGCCGACGAGGCGTTCGCCTTTATCGGTGAACGCGACGACGCTGGGTGTTAGGCGCATGCCTTCCTGGTTGGCGATGACTTTTGCTTCGCCGCCTTCCATGACCGCGACAACGCTGTTGGTGGTGCCGAGGTCGATGCCGATGATTTTTTCTTCAGCCATTGTGTTGCGCTCCTTTCCGAGCGTGTATGGACTTTTTTATTTTATGCAACGCGTCGAGCTGGGTTGGACCAAATAACAGATGTCTATGCTACCAGGTCTCGCTGCCCACTCGACCAGGGATGATCCAGTTTTTCGCTGAGACGCTATTTCTGCAGCAAGAAGCGTGCCGCAGGATCTCATGGATGTAACTAGCTATAATTCAAACGGTTATGGACTGGAGATCATGCCAGCATTCCCGGCGTTGTGCCAAATTGGCAGTCAGATAGGTCGCGCCTGTACATAAGGAAAAATTCTACCATTTCTCGCTCAAAACAAGGCATTTGGGCCGCTTTCGCCGTTGACGGCTGTGCGGCGGACGTCTAGATTGAGACGAAACCGCGCACGCTATCTACCTCACGAGACGACTTATGGCGCGAAAAAACGAAGCGGAACCGGCTCTCTCCGCCAAGACGGTTGCACAGATCAAGTCCCTCCGCACCGCCATCGACAAACTGGATCTTCAGATCCTGAAATTAGTGAACGAGCGTGCAGACTCCGCCGCCGAGATCGGGCGCCTCAAAAGCGAAACCAGCTCGGAAGTCTTCAACCCCGTCCGCGAAGAAGAGGTCCTCAAGAACGTCCTCGAAACCAACAAGGGGCCGCTCGACGAAGTCACCATCCGCGCCATCTTCCGCGAAATCATCAGCGGCTCGCGGGCCCTGCAGAAGATCATCAAAGTCGCGTATCTCGGGCCCGAATACAGCTACAGCCATCTGGCCGCCGTCGAACGCTTTGGCCATGCCGTTGAATATATGCGCGTCGGCAGCATCATGTCGGTGTTCGAGGAAGTCAATCGCAGCCACGTCGACTACGGTGTCGTTCCGCTCGAGAATTCGACCGACGGCGGCGTATCTGACACGCTCGACATGTTCATGCGGCTGCCGCACCTGAAGATTTGCGCCGAGGTGCGTCTGCGGATTCATCACAACCTGCTCGCCAACTGCGACCAGGAACAGATTCGCCGAGTGTATTCGAAGCCCCAGGCGCTGGCCCAGTGCCGCAACTGGTTGAGCAAGAACTTGCCGCATGCTGACTTGAAAGATGTATCGAGCACGGCGGTCGCTGCCCAGCTGGCACAGCAGGAACCGGGCGCAGCCGCGGTAGCGAGTCGGCAGGCGGCGGTCAAGTATGGGTTGCGGATCCTGTTCAACGACATCGAGGATTATCCGCACAATGAGACGCGCTTTGCCGTCATCGGCCATCAGGAAGCGGCCCGCAGCGGCGCCGACAAGACCGCGCTCATGTTCAAGGTCCCGCACAACCCGGGCTCGCTGGTGGAAGCGCTCGACGTTTTCCGTTCGAACAAGCTCAACCTGACCTGGATCGAATCGTTCCCCGCCAAGTCCGAGAGCGGCAAGAGCGAGTACATGTTTTTCGTCGATTTCGAAGGACACATCGAGGATCCCAAGGTCAAGCGCGCGATCCAGCTGCTCGAGAAGCACTGCGAGCAACTTGTCATCCTCGGCGCGTTTCCGATCGCGACGATTAGCTAATAATGCCGTAGGACGGGCATTCCTGCCCGTCCATACAGCCGAGCGGTTCCACCGGACGGGCAAGAATGCCCGTCCTACAGTTCACGCCACGCTCGCCAGTTCCCGCTTTTCCGCCTCGTGCGCCGCGACCAACTTTCGCTTCGCCAAATACGCCTTCGCCGAGTCGGACATCGTCACCAGGGCGGCGCCCATCATGATCGCGTCCTTGATCACCAGCCGGCCCACACCGCTGAGGTACGGGAAGCCGTGTGTTGTGTCCCCCAGGTCCGGCACCCATGATTCCGGCGTCGTGATCAGGAATGACAGCGTCACGAACGACATCACGAATACCAGGAAGCTGCCGACCGCCGCGACCTGCGGGAGCCACGGGTGGAAGCATAGCATCAGGCCATAGAGCACGATGACGGAGCCGAGGCCGTAGGCGAAGAGGTAGGTGTGGTTCGCCTCATGCCAGGCGCGATTGGCGGGGACCAGGGCGCCTTCGGGATTGCGATGCTGCTTGTATTCGGGGGCGGGGAAGGCGTAGAAGAAGTTCATGAACGGGCTATTGGCGACGAAGTGAACGATGCCATCGGCCTCATAGCGAGCCGCCTTCAGGCCGCCGATCCAGCACAGAACGACGATCAGGCCAACCCGCGTGACCGCGATGCCGATGCGATCGAGCCGGGCCGCATATTCGTAGAGCTTGATGATTGTTTGCATAACATTCTCCCATGTTCGAGATCGAGTGTTGGCTGCGACAGTCCAATTATCGATCTTCGAGCGGTCGGAGAAAATGGACGCAAGACGCAAGGACATGGACGAAAGTCGCCGGGAAGGCCTCGCTGGCGAGCCGCCTGCGCTACGGCGCTGAGGTGCCGGTAGCCAGGTACGAAAATCCTTGCGTCCACTCCAGCGTCGCCTTACATTGGGACGGACAGACCAATCGGCATGGAGTGGGGCATGTCGCTCGTCAAGTCCGGTGTATTCTGGGTGCGGCAATCGGTCGCCTGGTCCAATAGCTGGCATTCCTGGCAAGAACGGCTCGTCCTCCTCGCCTTTCTCCTCGTTGGCGTCGGACTCGGCTTCCTCTCAACTTCGATCAATCCGTGGACTGCCGTCGGACTGTGGTGCTTCTATGCGTTGGGCCTGGTGGTCTGTTCACAGCAGGGGTGGCTGAAGCTGTTCGGTCCGGTGCTGTTCTACGACATGGTGTGCACCGCGCGCCGCAGCCGATATCTTGTTATCCGGCTGCTCTATGCGGTCTTGCTGCTCGGCATTCTCATCGTCATGTTCCTGGAATTCGGCAGCCATCAGCGCGATCCCCGGCTCGATTCGGCGCTCATTGCGCAAGCGTTTTTCTCCGCATTCATGATCGTGCAACTCGGGATGGTTATGCTGCTGACGCCGGCGTATGTCGCCGGCGCCATCGCGGAGGAGAAGGATCGCAAGACGCTGGAGTTCATGCTGGCGACGGACCTCAACAATCGCGAGATTGTGCTGAGCAAGCTGCTGTCGCGGCTGGGCAACATGACGCTGCTCCTGATCACCGGATTGCCGATCCTGAGCATCTTGCAGTTCATGGGGGGCGTCGATCCGGAGTTGCTACTCGCCGGCTTCGCTGCGACCGGGCTGACGATGGTCGGCGTCGCCAGCCTGGGGATCCTGATGTCGACTCTGTTCCAGAAGCCGCGCGACGCGATCGGGTTGACGTACCTGATCATGATCTCCTACTGTGCGCTGGCCACGACGACGATGGCCATGGACAAGGCGGGCGCCCCGTGGATGAAGGAACACATCTGGTTCGGCGACTGGAGCCCGACGTGGAACGACGTGTCGGGCGTCCTCAACATGGGCAATCCGATTGCAGCCGTCGTCGAGATCAAGATTGCGATGGATCGAGCGACGCTCAACGCCGTCGTGCCCGAAGTGCTGTCGCGCTACGCCGCCTTCTATGCCGTGATGCCGACAATTTGCGTGGTGTGGAGCATCTGGCGGCTGCGCGCGATTGCGTTGGAACAGGCCGCGGGGGGCGGGTGGTTCGATCGACTGAGCCGCATGGACGTCGCCGAGGTACTGGCGCGCCGCCGCGCCAAGCAGGCGGAACAGCTTGCGGTCAACGGTTTCTATCGGCCGCCGATCGGCGATCTGCCGATGATGTGGAAGGAGCTCTACGTCGAAGGAAGGACGCGCCTGAACTGGCTCGCCTGGGTCTTCGTCGTCCTTCTCGTGGTGCTGACGATCGGCAGCGGACTCTTCATCGTCGGTTACCAGTTCTGGACCTGGGCCGTCGGGGGCGACCTCAACTGGCGCGACTTCACCTCCGCGATCAACTGGTGGTTCCGCCTCGCTGGTACCGGCGTCGGCTGCCTCATGATCCTGATGGTGGCTGTGCGCGCTTCCACCAGCGTCAGCGAAGAACGCGAACGCGGCACGCTCGACGCCCTCATCACCACTCCCATGGACGCCGACGGCATCCTCAGCGCCAAACTCCTCGGCTGCATCACCAGTCTGCGTATGGGCTGGCTGTGGTTTGGCAGCATGCTTGCCATCGCGGTCCTCTCAGGCGGCGTCCATCTTCTGGCCGTCCCGCTGCTGATCGTCGAATGGTTCGTCTACGCGACCTTTGTCGCCATGGTCGGCATCGGCTTCTCCATGTCGTGCAAGTCGTCCATGCGCGCCACGGTCTACACCGTGCTGACGACGCTGATGCTCGGCGGCGGCCACTGGATGGTGATGGCACTCTGTTGCTACTTCCCTGCCCTCGCCATGGGTGGCCCGGGCTGGGACGGGCGACTGCTCGAATACATCTTCAAATTTCAGCTTGGCATGACGCCTCCTTTCGTCCTCGGGCTGAGCGCCTATTCCTGGAGCGACATCGGGCGCGAATTTAATCGCGACTTCCGCGATTTCATCGGTTTCAGCCTGGTCGGCCTGTTCTTGTGGACCATGGGCAGCGTCATCCTTTGGTTCGGCATCCTGTTGCCGAAGTTCCGTCTGATGACGCGGCGCGAGGAGTTGATCTACCAGTGAGGTGGTGAGAAATCTGGAGTTTTCTCCCCTCTCCCTCTGGGAGAGGGGCCGGGGGTGAGGGCTGAACATTCGGGGTCCTGGCGCTTCGGCCCTCACCCCCAACCCCTCTCCCAGAGGGAGAGGGGAGCCGAATGCTCAATGCAATTGCCGGATGACCGGCTTTCGCGGGATAACGTGGGAACGAGGACGACGACGATCATGCGATTAATGTGGTCGAATACGTGGGAATCGTGGCGCGACCGGCTGCTCGGGGCAGCATTTTTGATGATCGCCCTGGCGTTGCTGTATGCCAGCGCACGCTGGTTGGCGTTCTGGCAGGTCGCGGTCGTCTGGGCCGTCTACGTGCTGATCCTGGCGTTCGTATCCCGTCAGGGCTGGTTCAAGCTGTTCGGGCCGGTGCTGTTCTACGACATGGTGCGCACCGCCCGGCGCAGCCGATATTCGATCATTCGCATCATCTACGGCAGCTTTCTCTTCGTCACGCTTTGCTACATGGTGTTGATGCTGGCCCTGCAACCGCATCTCAATGGTCGACCGATGCTCGGCCGGGAGCAGGCGGTCGTTGCCGAGGTGTTCTTTGCTTTTTTCATGATCGTGCAGGTGATCGTGGTGGTGATGCTGACGCCGGCGTACGTCGCGGGCGCCATCGCGGACGAGAAGGACCGCAAGACGCTCGAGTTCCTGCTCGCAACCGATCTCGAGAATCGCGAGATCATCTTCAGCAAGCTGCTGTCGCGCTTGGGCAACCTCACGCTACTGCTGCTGACCGGCTTGCCGATCTTGAGCATTCTGCAACTGATGGGAGGCGTTGATCCGGAACTGATGCTTTCCGGGTTCGCCGGCATCGGGCTGACCATGCTCGGCATCGCCAGCGTCAGCATCTTCTTTTCGACCTTGCTCAAGAAGCCACGCGATGCGATCAGCATGACCTACCTGTTCTTGCTCGCGTACGGCACCACCGCCTCGCTGGGCCTGGCGTTCTCCAGTAGTCCGCTTTTGCAGACGCCGATCTGGTTCGGCGATGATCCGCCGACCTTGCGCGATGTAGTGTTTGTCGCCAATACGGGCAACCCGATCAATGCCATTGCCGAAGTCGTCACCGCGATGAACAACGGCGTCAACCGCGCCGGCGTCCGCAGCAATCTTGCCGCCGAGCTGCCTGGTATCCTGTCGCGCTATGCCTGGTTCCACCTCGGCCTCTGCGCCGGGTGCATCACCTGGAGCATCCTGCGCGTGCGTGCCATTGCGCTCAAGCAGTCCCCCGCGGGCACGACGCAGTCCGCGCGTTTCCTGGATCAGTTGCGGCCGGGCGTCGGTCCGTTTCCGATGCTGTGGAAGGAATGCTTCATCGAGGGGCGCACGAAGTTCACCTGGTACAGCCTGGTCGCCGGCCTGATCATCCTCGGCCTCACCCTTGGCATCGGCGGCTGGATCATCTTTGATGCGGTCGATCGCGATCGCCTTTTCACCCGGCGATTCTGCGAGGACATGAACTGGTGGTTCCGCATCGCCGGCACCGCAGGTGGCTGTCTGATGCTACTGATGCTCTCCGTCCGCGCCGCCACCTCCATCACCAGCGAACGCGAAAAGGACACCTTCGACGCCCTCATCACCTCTCCCATGAGCGCCGACGGCATGCTGCTTGCCAAGGTCTTCGGAAACCTCACCAGCATGCGCCCCGCCTGGTTCTGGTTCGCCGCCATGCTGCTGATGGCCCTCTGCAGCGCCGGCCTTCATCCGCTGGCCGTGCCCATCATCCTTGTCGCGTGGTTCATCTATGCCATCTTCGCCACGATGCTTGGCCTGTTGTTTTCCATGTCTTGTCAATCGTCGATCTGGTCGTCGCTGTTCACCGTGCTCACGATGCTGTTCCTGGGAGGTGGGCACTGGCTGATCACGAGCTGCTTTTGCATGCCGGTGTTCGGCCTGATGATGATGGCGGCGCGCAACGCCCGGATGGAACGCGTCGTGGGCGAAGCGGGGAAATACTGGTCCATGTTCCAGGGGGGCCTGACGCCGCCGGCCGTCCTCGGCTTTTGTTCCTTCGGCTGGGATGAGCGGATGTTCCGGGAACGTGAAGCCTGGGAGTTCTTCGGTTTTTGCATGCTCGGACTCGTCCTCTGGATTTTCATGAGCGGCATTCTCTGGTTCGGCCTGCTCGCGCCGAAGTTTCGCCATCTCGCGCGCCGCATCGAGTTAGAATACGATTAGCGTGCGCACTTCTCGTTCCCACGCAGAGCGTGGGAACGAGGAGATGAGTCGCGCCGATGCCGCATTACGTCTTCCTCACCGGCAAACTCGCCGAGCCTGCGTTGCGGCGCGTGCTGGCGGAGCTGGCGCCGGCGGTGGGATTCGAGTACACGGTCGCGGTATTGCCAATTACGGTGGCGGCGCTGGCAACGACTCCGTGGATCGCCCGTCACTTCGCCCCGGCGGCGCCGTGCGATCGCATCCTCTTGCCGGGCCTGTGCAACGGCGAGCTCGACGTCTTGCGGCAGGCGTGGGGAGACACGCCGATCGAGAAGGGGCCGCTGGACCTGCGCGATCTGCCCGAATACTTCGGGGCTGCCCGCACCGATGCCGACTATGGCGCGTATGATCTCGAAATTCTGGCCGAGATCAACCACGCGCCTCGTCTCACGCTGGACGAAATCCTGGCCAAGGCGCGCCAGGCTCGCGCCGATGGCGCCGACGTCATCGACCTCGGCTGCGATCCGGGCTCACGCTGGACCAGCGTCGCCGACGCGGTCAAGGCGCTGCGTGCCGAGGGACTGCGCGTCTCGCTCGATAGCTTCGATGCCTGGGAGGCGGCAGCCGCAGCACGCGCCGGCGCCGAGCTGATCCTGAGCGTCAACGCCACCAATCGTGCCGCCGCCGGCGACTGGGGCTGCGAGGTTGTCGCGATTCCCGATGTCCCTGCGGATTGCGCCGGCCTCGCCGGCACGATCGACTTCTTGCAAACACGCGGCATCTCCTTCCGCGTTGATCCGGTGCTCGAGCCGATCGCCTTCGGCTTCGCCGCCTCGCTGGGACGCTATCTTCGCACTCGGCAGCAATATCCCGATGTGGCGATGATGATGGGCGTCGGCAATCTGACGGAGCTGACCGACGCCGATTCCGCCGGCATTAACGTGCTGCTCGCCGGCTTCTGCCAGGAACTCCGCATTCGCAGCGTTCTGACCACGGAGGTCATCAACTGGGCCCGCAGCAGCGTGCGCGAGCTCGACCTGGCGCGCCGCCTGATCCATTACGCCTGCAAGCATGCCGTCCTGCCCAAACGGCGTGAGCCAAGGCTCGTGATGCTGCGCGATCCGAAGCTGAAGGTGCACGGCGATGAAACGCTGCGCGAGATGGCGGCCCAGGTGCGCGACAGCAACTTCCGCCTCTTCGCCGAGCGAGGCACGCTGCATGTCATCAATCGCGACATGTACCTGCAGGGGACCGATCCCTTCGAGCTGTTCGCCGAGATGGCCCGGCTCACGCCAATCGATCCGTCGCACGCCTTTTATCTCGGCTACGAGCTTGCCAAGGCAGTGACGGCGTTGACGCTGGGCAAGAACTATGTGCAAGACCAGGCCCTGTGCTGGGGCTTCCTGACGCTGCCGGAAAAGAGCGGGCATCAAGTAGATCAAAAAAGCTAGCGCTTACCGTGCGGGATCGTATTTGGGCAATTCTCCTTATTCCCGCGCGGATCATGAACTGCTGCGATATCCCGAAAGGGCGAACAACAACGCCCGGGGGCGCGGGCGAAGTAGCTCGATCACGAACATTCTGATCGGCAGGCCGGGCAGCATCGAATCGAGCGATTCGCTGCTCCGGATGATCGCGGAAGTGACGTCGCATGAATGACAAAAGCCTGACAGCGTTGCCACTGTCAGGCGTTGATTCACTAACCACTAGCCAGAGATTATCGTCCGCCGGTGACGCCGACGATGGTGGCGCGCGGCTCGCTCATGTCGATGAGGATCGGTTGCGGCGAGGTGGCGTGGGCCACGTTGCCGGCCTGGTCGGTGACTTCCACCTTGAAGTAGAACTGGCCGCCGGCGTCGCGTGGGAAGGCCCAGCGATACATACCGTCATTCTTGACGTTGGCGGCCACCACCTGCCAGGGACCGTCGGGACGGGTGCGGTAGTGGATCGTCACCGGGGCGGAGCCCAGGTTCTTGTCGTTGGCGTTCCAGCGAATCTCGACATGGTTGGCGCCCGGCATGACCTCGGTGGAGCGAAACTGCACAAACGGGCTGGTCGTGTCGACTTCGATGGTATAGTGCGGTGCGTCGCCGCGGGCCGGCGCCTTGCCGCCGAAACCGTTGCCGTTGGTAACGGCGATGTGGATGCCGTAGACGCCGTCGCCCGGAAGCTTGACGTTAACGGGCGGACGCTTCATGGTATCCTCGGCCAGGCGGTGCCAGGTTTGACCGTTGTCGGGTGTGATGTAGACTTCGACCTTGCCGACGCCAGACGGACCGACGTTGCTGATCTTGTAATCGATCGAGGCGGTCGTGGTGTTGATCAGTTGACTGACGCCACCGGTCTTGGCGGGCGCGCCGGACACGGTGGTCGGTGATTCGGTCTGCAGCGGCTTGATCGGATCGTTGTTGCCGATCTTGAGCGGAGATTCGCCGGGCAGCGGCGGCGGACTTCCAACTGGCGGAGGCGGAAAATCAACGCGATTGTTAATGGGCAGACGCGGCTGTTCCCCGCGCCCGGGATTCTCGATGCTGGTTGTTCCCTTAAAATCGGGACGGCTGACCGTCTGCGAGATGTCGCCGGGCAGCCGGCTTGGCGTCGGCATCGGTGCCGGCGGTTGGGCCAGCGTTGACGAGAGCATGTCACGCAGGTTCACCGGCTGAACCGACTCGTTCTTCGCCATGTCCTTCGCCACGACGAACACCGGATGGCGGAGCATCTCGCCCCCCTTCACCCGGAAGACGCCCGGCTGACCGGGAACCATCATGAGCGGCATATCGCCGGTCTCGGTTCGGCACACCGCTGTCAGCGAGTTTACGTCCGGATTCGCATCCTGCACCGTGCAACGCAACGCGTAATCGCCGTCGGGCAGCGCGGTCGGCTGAACCTGGATCTGCGGCGGCGTCGTGTCGACCACCACGCGCTGGCTCACAGGTTCCAAGCTTTCCGGCGTCGTGCGGCCGCTCTTGTCCACCGTCATCAGCGTGTACCAGTATTCGCCGTCTTGCGACACCTTGCAGGCGAAACGCTCGAGATTCGGCGCTCCAGTCTCCTGCAGCGTCCAGGATCCGGTCGGCGTCTTGGTGTAGAGCCGAATCTCTTTCAGCGTCTGGCGGAACTCCGGATCCATCCTGACAGGCAGGTCAAAGGATCGGGTTTTGGTGTAATGCTTTTGTACCTGGCTGGTGCTTGCCGCGGGCGTGGTCTGCGCAAACGCCGCGCTCGCCGACCCGAGCAATGCCGCTCCGAGGATTGCCGCGTGAATGCTCCGCATGGTCCAACGTCGTAGCACGTTTACCCAGTTCATGCCCCTTCTCCCCTTATACGTGTCTTGCCCGCGCACCGTCTTTCCCCGGGACGGTTCGCTAGCGTTGTGCACTGCTTTTGGCTTCCCCTGCGTGAGAGGGCGGGTGTGTAGACCAAGGCGTGATTTCTGTCAATAGCGACTTCGCCGATTTTCAAGTGGAATTGTGTCTTTTTCTGATTGGGATTATCGTTTCGCTTGGACAAATCTGAAATCCGACATAGCTTCCAATGTTGAAAAGTGCAAACGCGACTGATGGTCAAAATCTCGTAGGATGGGTCGAACAACGCGAGACCCACCATCCTGGCAACACTCCCATTGGGGCATCGGTGGGTCTCGCGTTGCTCGACCCACACTACTGCAACTGACCACGTCCAAGCATTGCTTAGGTACTTGAGATTTCCGATTTGCGTCTTACAGGAGAATCCATGCAAGCCCGTATCGCCGAACTTGTGCATCCCGTGTTTCGCTACGTGCTGGCACTGCCCGATCGGCTCGACGCGGGGGAAGCGCTGCAATGGGACCACGAACGCGCCACGCTTACGCAGATGCTGGCAGCTCTTGCGGCGCCTGACGCGCCCGCCCGCGATGCGCTCGAAGTTGAATTCGATTTTTCCGAGCAAGCGGATCCCGAAACGCAGGCAAGCCTCACGCTCGCGGCGATTCGGCACGCCCTCACCTGCTGGATCGACGAATTCATGAGTCAGCAATCCGCGTGGGGCCGGCGCTGGCGCGAGGAGCCGCTCGAAGCGGAGATTTACCACGGCGCGCCGCTGCGCAAGTTCTGGGAAGAGGCACGCTACGCCGAGACGCGCGGCGATCGCGATGCCCTGGAAGTCATCTTCTGGTGCGTCGCCCTAGGCTACTGCGGCGCGTGGCGTGGCAAACCGGATACGCTGCAAGCGTGGCAAATGCGCGTGCAGGCGCTGCTCGATCGGACGGCGCCGGCGTGGACGATGCCGGCGAGCCTGACGCCGTCACCGCGCGAACGCGAAATGCCGACCGACCTGCCGACGCGCCGCATGGCGTTCTCGCTGCTGGTTGGCGGCGCGTTGATGCTGCCCGTGTTGACGATGCTGTTGTGGCGCTGGTGAGCGAATCTTGATCTGGAGCAAGACATGGACGTTCTGTGGACGCCGTTTCGCGAAGTTGCCGCCGTCGCCTATCCGGTTTGGGACGATCGCGGCACCAAGGCTCGCTGGGTGCTGCACCTCGTCTTCTGGGGCGTGCTGCTGACGCTATTGTGGCAAGTCAACGCGCTGGGCGGCCTCGAGCGCGTGCTGCGCTCGCCATGGCCGGGCCTACATCGCTTCTGGCTGCCGCTGGTGGCGGTGGCGCTATACCCGATCGGCTGGCTCGCCCTGGGGCTGTGGACGGCATTGCGTGAAAAGCCGGAGGCCGGCGGCTGGCCGTTGATCGAATCGGCTTGGCGTGAAACGACGTCCGCGCTGGAACAAGCCGGCATCGACGCCGCCGCGACGCCTACGTTCCTGGTCCTCGGCCCGTTGACGCCGGAAACACGCGCCCTGCTGACGGGGCAGGGCGCGACGCCATTGGGATTGCGCGCCGCGGCGCCGTTTCAGGTATTCGCGCAGCACCAGGCGATCTTCATCGCGTGCGCTTCGC
Source organism: Gemmataceae bacterium (assembly GCA_035656475.1). Classification (GTDB taxonomy): domain Bacteria; phylum Planctomycetota; class Planctomycetia; order Gemmatales; family Gemmataceae; genus SIAQ01. Next base: position 13,161 of record DASRSQ010000700.1, read on the forward strand.
TGAAAGCGTCGGTCGATGACGCCGGCACAGCGCCGCTGCAATATCTGTGCAGCGTGCTGTTGCGCGAGCGAGCGCCGCGCCATCCGCTGCAGGGAGTCATCGTCGTGCTGCCGTTCGACGCGGACGATGCGCGGCAAGCCGTCGCGGCGTGTCGCGAGGAATTGCAGGCCATCCGAGCGGCGACCTATTTGGAGGCGCCAATCCACGTCGTCGTCCGTGGCATGCCCGAGGGCCCGGCGCCGCTCGACGGCTTGATGCTGCGTTTCCCGCCGTTGCCCGATCTCGATCCGGCAGAGGTCGCCTCGATGGTTCGCCGCGGCTTCGACTGGCTCTGTCTGGACGAGA
>DASRSQ010000701.1:0-1671 GCA_035656475.1 Gemmataceae bacterium
TGGGGGGTGCGGGCGGAAGTGCCAGTCGCCGATTGTTCAGCCCTCACCCCCTGCCCCTCTCCCAGAGGGAGAGGGGAGAAAGTCCAGCCCAGCGGCCCGAAATCAAAGTGCAGGAAACCGACGAGTACGTGCAGATCGACACCGACTCTCTGCAAGCCAAGATTCGCAAGAAGGGCTACGTTTCCGGCATCGCCGCCGGCAGCCTGCTCGACAAGAAAACCGGCGCCCATGACCTCGGCTTCGGCCTGCACATCATGGACTTCCTCCTCGGCCCCGGCTGGCGCGACGACGACTACGGCCGCGAGCCAAAATATCACGGCAATCTGCCGAAGCATTACGTCGAAGGCCCACAGATTTGCACGCAGGCGAAGAAGCTCGATCCTGAGATTATCAAGGGAGACGGCTTCGTCGCCGTCCGTCTCAAGTTCCGCTTCACCAAGCCCGGCAAGGGCTTCAAGGCCGGCTCGCTCTGGCAGCAGACACTCGTCTTCGTGCCGAAGGCACGCCACGTCTTTACCAGCGAATCGATTACCAGCGTCAATGACGTGGAAAACCTGCTCTACCGCATCGACATGCCGGGCCACATCAAGCACAAGAATGGCGACACCTTCGAGCAGGTCTACCTCAGCTATCATGGAGCTATCCCGGCGAAGGAGTTCGCCAAGGATTTCGCCCCCGATGCGAAGTTCCTCTATCAGCGCAAGGACGCCAAACTGCCCGAGCGCATGATTCGCGCCTATCAAGTGAAGCGCGACGGCAAGCCCGGCCCCTGGATCGCCGGCATGACGCTCGACCCGGCGGAAACCGTCGAAGCATGGTGCCATCAGCGCAGCTACGTCTGCTTCATTCAGGAGTTGCACGGCTGCCGCGTCAAAGCAGGCGAAACCTTCGGCGCCGCGTACATCGTCGGCTACTTCGACGACATCCCCGCCATGGAGAGGGCCTATGACCAGCACAAAGGCGCGAAGCAGATCGTCATCGCCGACGGCAAGTGGTCCTTGAAGTAAATCTGAACCGGCGTGGGTCAGGCTTTCCAGCCTGACGGCATCCGCAACTGACGGAATCGTCAGGCTAGAATGCCTGACCTACAAGCTTCTACGCACCCGAACCGCCCTTTGGATTTCGATGTCCATTCTTTTGTGTTTGCATTAGTTCGGATTCGGATTTTCCGATCATGACTGAGCGAGAATTCGCTATCTTTGTCGTTGAGAAGCTCCAGAGCGCCGGGCATCAGGCACTGTGGGCCGGCGGTTGCGTGCGCGATGAGTTGCTCGGACTGACGCCGAAGGATTACGACATCGCGACCGATGCGGTGCCGGAGCAGGTGCAGCAGCTTTTTCGGCGCACGCTGGCGATCGGCGCAAGCTTCGGCGTCGTCGAGGTGCTCGGGCCGCGCGTCGACGGCAAACACCTCGTCGTGCAGGTGGCGACCTTCCGCACCGACACCGGATACAGCGATGGCCGACGTCCCGACCAGGTTGTCTTCACCTCGGCCCGCGAGGACGCCCTGCGCCGCGATTTCACCATCAACGGCATGTTCTTCGATCCGATCAAGTCGGAGCTGCACGACTTCGTCGGCGGCCAGGACGATCTGCACGCGCGGATTCTGCGCGCCATCGGCGAGCCGGAGGTGCGCTTTCAGGAGGACAAGCTCCGGCTGTTGCGGGCGGT
>DASRSQ010000702.1:0-8451 GCA_035656475.1 Gemmataceae bacterium
CCAGCTTCAATTCCGTGGCCGACACTTTGGCTTGGCCGATCGGGAAGTCCCCGGTGCTGCGCACCGCCTGGGCGTAGTTCAATTGGGCAAGCGTCAGTAGCCCGTCGAGCGGTCGTACGAGCACCAGGTGCTCGCGGCCGAACATCACGGCCTGGCCAATGCCCCATTTGTTCTGCTTGACCATCGCCTGCTGTAGCACGGCGTATGGCTTCACGCCTCCCTCGCCGTCGGGCGTCAGGTAATAGCTGCGCCCGGAGAAGTACACCGGGTCGATTGACTCGGGTGCGATGAACGAATCGAGCGTGATCGCCTTCTCGGCTGGCGTGCGAAGCGTGTCGAGCTCGCTGGGCTGGATGACGACGTACTCGTCCTTGCTGACCTCGTAGCCCGACACGATTTCGCTGGTGGGGATCTCGCCGTGTTGCGGGCAGACCTTGACGTAGCGAATGCGGCTGTGATCCTTGTCGTGCAACTGGTGCAGTTGAATCTTGCCTTCGTCGCTTTGCACTGCGTTGAAAGCCTGCACCGGCACCGAGACCAGGCTGAGCCGCAGAAAGCCCTTCCAGCTATAGCGCGCCATGAGTGGGGCCGCCGAATGAATGAGGAAGCACGATGTGTGGGCTCCCTCCGCGAAAAGTTGGCTCCCTCCAGGCCAGCTAGCATTGATAGCACGCAGCGTGCCGAAGGTCAAAACAAACGCGGAAGCGCGGAGTGAAGAGTGCTGATTCCTGGGGGAAACCGCGCGCGGCGGCCACGCAGCCGTCGAACGCTCAGCACTCATCGCTCCGCGCTTTTCGCGATGCGCTCTTGCGCTTCGTTAGCCGACTGACAGCCCGGCGGCCAGCTTGCCCAGGGCCTCGGTTTCGATCTGCCGCACCCGCTCGCGCGTCAGGCCGAGGGTCTCGCCGATTTCCTTCAGCGTGCGCGGCTCGTTATCGTCCAGGCCGAACCGCAGGCGCAGCACCGTAGCCTCGCGCTGGTCCATTGTTTCCAACTGGGCCATCACGTGGGTCAGGTTGTCTCCTTCGACCATTTCGTCTTCGGGATTACGGCTGCGCTCATCCATCACCATCTCCGAAAGCGACCAGCCCGCGTCGGATTGATCGGTCTGGGGCGTCGAGCTGTAGATGCGGATGGCTTTCTTGATGATGGGCAGCTTCTTCCGCGGCAGACCCAGCACGCGGCCGATTTCTTCGGGCGTGGGCGTGCGGCCGAGTTCTTCGGATAGGCGGATCGTGGCCCGCCGCCATTTCGACAACAGCTCGACCATGTAGGCCGGAATGCGGATCGTCTTGGCCGTGTTGATCAGGGCACGCTTGATCGATTGCTTGATCCAGTAGCTGGCGTAGGTGCTGAAGCGGGTGCCCATCGCGGGGTCGAAGCCCTCGACGGCCCGCAGCAAGCCCAGGTTCCCTTCCTCGATCAGGTCCTGCAGGCCCAATCCCTTGCCGGTGTAGCCGCGGGCGATGTTCACGACCAGTCGCAGGTTGGCGCGCACCATGCGATCGCGAGCGGCGGTGTCGCCGTCGCCAATCGCCACGGCCAGCTCGCGCTCTTCGGCGGCCGAGAGGAGCGAGGTCTCGTTGATTTCACGCAGATACGTCTCCAAAGGAGACTGTACGGCGGCTGCGGATCGTCGGCGGGTCTTCGGCATGGATGTCGCCATATGGCACTGCGTAAAGGAAGCGAGGTATCGGAACACACAAGAGATCGACGATGCCCGTAGGAATTCTCCAGCGTTGCCGTCCGCGGACAAGGTGGACCGGATGTGCACGCGCTAGGGTGCGTAGCGGTGAAAGCGAACCGGCCGGTAATAGGTCGAATCGGGTGCCAGACGATTCACTGCGGGACGCCTGCCGGATCAGGTTGCGCAGCGGAAGAGGGTGGCGCACGACGCACCGCGTGGCGCCGATCTCGAAGGGGCGCCGAGGCGCGCAAAAAAGGGAACGCTCCTGATTTGCGGCCTGTCGACCGCACTGCCAGGAGCGTTCCCAAGTTCTGTGTCGATTCTGCCGGCTGCGCGGGGGCGAGTTTGCCGGCCGCGCGGCCCGGAATCGGCTGCGAAAGACTACTCGGTCGTACGCGGTTTGATCAGCGGGCCGGAGTCGCCGCCAATGCCCCCCTTGAGCTCGGTCGTGGAGGTCGAAGGCGTCGGCGCCGCCGCAGCTTCACTCTCCTCGGCAGCCTGATGTTCTTCCTCGCTCCACTCGACCCGCTTGCGCGACAGTCCGATTTTGCGCTCTTCGGTGTCGACGCGCAGAATCTTGACTTCGATGGGTTCGCCGACTTTGACGATGTCCTCGGGATTCTCGACCTTATGGTCGGCCAATTCCGAGATGTGCAGCAACCCCTCCAGCCCATTCTCCAGACCGACGAAGACGCCGAAGTTGGTGAGCTTCGTGACCGTGCCGGTGACGATCTGCCCCGGCTGGTACTTGTTGGGGATGTCCGTGGCCCAGGGATCCTCGCTCATCTGCTTGAGCCCCAGGGCGATGCGGCGACGTTGCTGATCGACCGAGAGCACTTTGCACTCGATCTTCTGGCCCTTCTCGACCGCTTCGCTGGGATGGCTGATCTTGCGCGTCCACGACATGTCGCTGACGTGCAAGAGTCCGTCGATCCCTTCCTCGATCTCGATGAAGGCGCCGTAATTGGTCAGGTTGCGTACCGTGCCGGTGACGAGCGAGCCCGGCGGATAACGCTCGGCCACCTTGTCCCAGGGGTTGGCCTGGGTCTGCTTCATGCCGAGCGAGATTTCCTGCTTCTCGCGATTGATGCCCAAGACGACAACCTCGATCTCGTCGTCGATATGCACCAATTCGTTGGGATGGCTGATGCGCTTGGTCCATGACATCTCGCTGATGTGGACCAGGCCTTCGATCCCTTCTTCCAGCTTCACGAAGGCACCGTAGCTCATCACGTTGACCACGGTTCCCTTCACGCGGCTGCCGACCGGGTACTTTTCTTCGACCTTTTCCCACGGGCTGGCCGACTTTTGCTTCAGGCCCAAGCCGATCTTTTCCCGTTCGCGGTCGATGTGCAGGATCTGCACTTCGATTTCCTGGTCGATCGAGACCATTTCGGAGGGGTGGCCGATACGGCCCCAGCTCATGTCGGTGATGTGCAACAGGCCGTCGATGCCACCCAGGTCGACGAACGCGCCGAACTCGGCGATGTTCTTGACCGTTCCCTTGCGGATCTGGCCGACTTCGAGCTCGGCCAAGAGCTTCGACTTCTTCTCGGCCCGCTCGGTTTCGATCAACGCCCGGCGGCTGACCACGATATTGCGGCGTGCCTCGTCGATCTTCAGCACCACGCACTGAATGGTGCGATCGATGTAATCGCCGATGTCCGGCGGGCGGCGGATGTCGACCTGGCTGGCCGGGAGGAAGACGTTGACGCCGATGTCGACGAGCAAACCACCCTTGATCTTGCGGGTGACCTTGCCGGTGACGATATCGCCTTCGTGGACGGTCTCCATGACCTTCAACCACGCTTCGATCTTTTCGGCCTTGCGCTTCGACAGCAGGATCATGCCGCCGTCGGCGCGGGCCATATTGCCGTCTTCAATCTCTTCGATCAGCACCTTGACCGTCTGGCCGGGCTCGGGTGGGGCTTCGTCCTCTTCCCACTCCGAGAGCGGGATGGTCCCTTCGCTCTTGTAGCCGACGTCCAGGAGCACCAGGTCTCCTTCGACGCGGATCACGCGGCCGTGGACGATTTGATTCAGAGTGATGTCACTACCGCCGCTGGCCAGGTCATCGGCCGAGGTCCCCTCCATCGCGGCGGCGAGTTCCTGCTCCCACTCTTCCTCGTTGAGGTCGAGGCTGCGAATCAGATTGCGATTAACCATGAAAGAAGTGTCACTATCTCCGGCCTGACAGGCATTGAGAATTCACCGGACGCCGATTGTGCGGGGGTCGCTAGCAATGGGACCCGCGGGCGTCTCTTACGCACCCGTTTGTGCGTGACGGTGGCCTGTACGCCGGCGTTAAATGCGCCCTCAAGCCGCGATCACCACGCCGGTGATCGACATTCCCCGGTTTGAAGACAGACCGGCAAGTATATCACTACCGGTCAAGGGGAACAATTGGTATGCGGGGGCGGTTCGGGGGCGTGGTTGTGGGCAAGGCTGAAGTTTTTGGCCCGATAAAAACCGCGTTTCCGAGCTTTGGACGCTCGACCGACCTGCTAAGAAGCCTCACCCATTATTCGTCGCCACGCGATTTGAATATGCTCGGCGCGAAATACTCGTTGCTTACGGGCGTTCCAAGAATGGACCTTCGTAACCGCGAGTTGAGGGTCTGTTGCCAGCGGCAGTTCTTTCTTCGCGACCCAATGAACCGTTGCCAGAAGCTCCAATCCGTGGGGCGTTTCAAACCCCTCAATAAGTCTGCCAACATCTTCCAACCTCTGGCGCGCCTCGGCGTCGTTTGCAATAAACGCGTCGGCCTCTTCGCTAGCCTCGGGAAGGAGCTCTATCTGAGAGCTGTTGGACCTGTCGCCGTAGCCACGTATCAGATGCCCTTCCATGTTCTGAAGGACGAAGTTTAAGTTCTCCGCGTAGGGCCCGAACTTATCCTTCACAAATGCGAGTTTGAGCGGTTCTCCAGACTCTTGCAAAAAGTACGCCAGCTTCTGGATTTCGAGACGAGAAACCCGATACCCGGGACCACCATATCGCTGAATCAGCTTTACAAAAAGTGCTCGCGCGCGAGTGATTCTCCTTTTTTTGTCAGCCACTGGCATCGACGATGGAACCGGTGCAGACGCAGGGCCAAACACTAGTACATGCACGGACGAATGAACAAACGCATTTTTTATCAATGGTAGGACATCCGACCAGTTTAGTCCTCCATTGCCGCATCCCAAGGGTGGAATAGCGACTGATTTGATCTGACGACATTCAATCTCATGCGTAAGTGCGGCGAGGCCGGAATTGATGAACTCGATTCTCGACTTCCCCTTCCAATGCTTCTTGGTGGGAAAATTAATGACGAATCTCGGATTCACCACTCGACCTGTTGGCACGACAAGCATTTTTCCAGGTTGCAATTCTTTGCGACGACAAGCTCGCTCATAGGCGCGGGTGTTCTCTGGAAATGCTTGCTTGAATTGCAGCGCAATGCCTTTCCCCATTACGCCAACGCAGTTTACAGTGTTGACAAGCGCTTCTGCGTCTGCTTCCAAAAGATTGCCGGATACGAATTCGATCATCAGTAGTACCATTCCGGTTTGACAAGCACCTTAACATCCGTGCATGAGGGCATCGCAGCCCGGACTAACGCGACCTGCGATTGATTCCTGACGCCGATCGCCGCTAGAAGATCCAGCGGCATCCTTTCATGGACAAGAAACTCGGCCTGCCGTCTCCGGCGACGATCACCGTCTTCGTTTGTATCCCGCCAATACCGAGCCCGCATTATGTCCCAATCGACCTGATCGAGACTATTCAGGTCATCGAAAAACCGCGTAACCTCCATAATCCCGTGCCCATCGGTAAACACATAGTCTAGGCCGGAATTCTTTATGCTCTCCGCACTTGTGACCAAGTATATCACGTCCCTTTGCCCATTGGGGCAGCCCGGCACATTGCCCCTATTGATCGTATAGAGCATTGGCGATCGCGGGGCAAAATAGAACGGAACATAATCATGCAGGCATCCTTTGGGGCCAATAGGCACCTCTATACCTGCCCGTTGCCCCTGAATCCTTTCGTACGCAATGCTTTTAAACTCAATGCCCTCGGCGCGTAACGTTTCCATGCACACCATCTCCCCGCGTTCGTCGATCCGCGCGAGATTTGCCAGGTCGGTGATGTGGTAGATCCATGTCGTCTTGGGCGGTTTTCCGGCCTTGCCCTTATCCGCCGCTCCAGGCATGGGCATACCTTAGAGAGGCCAAAGCGCTCAGGCAAGAAGTTGCCGGACGATCTCTCACCCAGCGCGCGAATTCGCTGCTCCGGAAAAAGGTTGCCTCACGAGGCGCCCATCTAGGCTTACCGCGCCCCAGCTCCGGTGACCACCTGATCCAGGGGCGCTTCCTCGGCCGCCGGCGGGACCTCGTCGCGCGGGGTGATCAGCTTCAACAAGAGTGGCAGGATCACCAGGTTGCCGGCCATGCCGCCGATCATCGACAGGCTTACCAGCACGCCGAAATAGATGGTCGGGATGAACTGGCTCAGGCACAGGGCCGTGAACCCGACGATCAGGGCCAGCGTGGAAAACACCACCGCCCGGCCGACGCTGTTGTGAACCGATCGCATGGCCTGGTCGATCGATTGCCCCTCGGCGCGGAACATGCGAAAGGCCGTGATGTAATGGGCCGAGGAATCGACGGCCAGTCCCATCGACACGGCCGCGATCATCGCTCCGCCCATGTTGATTTTCAGCCCCAGCCAGCCCAACAGGCCGGTGACGACCATAATCGGCAAGGCGTTGGGCACGAGCGTGATCAGGGCCGTCGGGACGCTGCGGAAGGCGATCAGCATCATCAGAAAAATGCCGCTGGTCGAGAGAATGAACGTCAGCCATTGATCGCCGAGCATGCTCTCGATCAACCGCGTCAGCAGGACATAAAAGCCGGTCACTTGTGCGTCGGGAAACTCCTCGCGGCTGATCGCACCGACCTGCTGAATCAACCGTTCCTTCTCGGCCGAGCCCTGACGCTCCTGCGAGCGCAGCATGATCCGCACGAATTCGCGATCGTCGTCCTGCGGGTCGCGTCCATGCAAGAGCGCGACGATCGGCATCATCTTTTTCAGCGGGGCGAGCGTCGCGCCGAGCTGCGCCGAATCAATCTTCCGACCCGGGGTAAAGGCATCGAGCGCGTCGACCACGCTCATGACCTTGGTCAGGGCCGGGCGCTGTGCGTCCCCCTGCTCGTCTTGCACAAAGCATTCGGTGCGCAGCCGTTCTTCCAGGTGCCGGATGTGCGGCACGAAGTTGGGATCGTTCTCCGCCGGCACCGGCACGATCAAATCCCATACGCCGGCTCCGCCGAGCTTTGTTTCCACGAAATTGTAGGCGTGTACGATCGGGCTCGAACGACGGAAATTCTTCGTAAAATCGCTCTCCACCTCAAGCCAGAATGTGCCCAATAGCGGCGGGCCGGCGATCGCCACCGCGATCGCGGCCAACAGCTTCGGGCGGCGCTCGATCAATGACGAAATCCAGTGCAGGCTGAGATCGAGATGTCCCTCGCCCCACGCCCGCTTCGGGTCGGCGTCAATCCGTCCGGCCAGCGACAGCCCCGGCACCAGCATCATGATCACGAGCAAGGTGAACACGGCGGCGATCGACATCATCAGGCCAAAATCGTGGACCGGGCCGACGCGCGACACCATCAGCGAACCGAAGCCGGCCGTATCGGTGATGCAGGCCCAAAAGATCGGACCCGCCAATGACCCGCCGGCCACGATCATGGCTTCGCGCGGGAGAAAGCCGTCGTCGCGCAGCTCGCGAAAGCCAATCACGATGTGTACGACCGTGGCAATGGCGATCACGGCGACCACGGCCCACAACATCGAACTGACCATGCTCATGCGAAAGCCGCCTCCGACCAGTAGTCCTTCGGTGAGCATCAGCGTCGAAAAGACCACCGCCATCGGCACGATCACCCAGCGGAGGCTGCGGAAACAGAAGACGATCGTCAGCGACAACAGAACGGTCGAGGCGATGCCCAGCCGCTCGCCGTCTTCGTCGAGGTAGCGAAAACCGTCCACGATCATCACCGGTTCGCCGGTCAACACGCCGCCTGGCGCGATTTCATCGATCGCATCGCGCATACGGTCGACGGTTTCCCAGCGCTCGACCGATGACTGGCTCTCCGGCTTGAACACGCACACCACGGCCGCGGTGCGCCGATCGGCGCTGACGGTGTATCCTTCGGACAATTTGAGAAAAGCCTCGCGCTGCGAGGCGATGGGCCACATCAACAGTTGCTGGCCGAGTGGACTGCGCGTCAGGCTCAGGACGCTGGCAATCCCCTCGACGTGCTCGAGCGCCGCCGAGAGTTTTTCCAGCCGTTCCAGGCCGCCAAGGGTCAGCAAGTCGGCGTCGTCGTAGGCCGCCAGGGCCACCTCGTTGCCGCCGAAGGTGCGCTGCAACTTGTGATAAGGAGCCAGGATCGGATCATCCGGCGCGAACATATTCTCGACCGAACGATCGTACGCCAGACGCTGCGCGGGAAAGTACGCCACCAGCGTGAGAAGCAGCCCCAACGCCAGTAGCCGCCAGCGCCGCTCGACCAACCAGTGTGCCAGGCGTCCGCCGAACGTCGCCGACAAATGCGGCGGGACCGGCGCGCCATCGACCACGATCTCGGGCTGGTGGTCCGGCGAGGTTGGCTCGGTGGTGTCAGAATCGTGCATATCCATTCGTTACGTCAGCGGGCGATGGTGTTGTGCTCAATCATGGCCGGTGCAGGGCCGTTGCTGCAAGCCGGGATGAG
>DASRSQ010000703.1:0-1916 GCA_035656475.1 Gemmataceae bacterium
CCGGGCAGCGACCCGGGGCTCAATTATTTCAACCTGGTGCAGCCACAGTTGGTGCAGGAACGGAATTTTCAACAGCAAGGCCGCCAGATTCGGGGGCTCAACACGCAACTGCAACAAGATGAACGCCAGGGGCCGTTCGGGGCGTTTACTCAGATTCGCGCGACCGGCGGCCAGGCAGCGAGCTTCCAGAACTACTCGCACTACTATCCTTCCATGGGCGGCGCAGGAGGTGGTGGCGGGGGATCTCGCAACTACAAGTTGCCGACCGGCGGCGGCGGGTTCAGCATGGGTGGAATGGGCATGGGCGGCGGATTCTAGTCTATGTTTTGGCGTGAGCAGCCGTCCTCCGAACCTTTGGTCCCCATCGCACCTGTTGCGCATCGTCGTCCTGGAGGAAGCCATTCCGATCTGGAACAACCAAGACACACGATTGGATTTTCTTTTCTCACGAGCGTGACCCCTTCGACAAGGGATGCCCTCCTTAAGGGCCACGATCCTTCTTTATCTTATATGTCGCGCCGGGGCGAGTTCGAGCTGGACTCGCGACCGTCTGGGCCGCGGTAGGCACGACGAGGTTTTCACTTTGCTTGCTCCGTCTTGTCCGGCTCTTTCGGCCGCGATGCTCGGGGCAGCCGCAAGGTCAAGAAGAAGATCGAGGCGACCTGCACAAACTCAACGAGGTCGTCGGCCATCGCCTCGCGACGGCCGCCCAAACCGACCGGCTGTTCCCATTTCAAAATCACGTTCGTCGACATCACGCCGGCGATCTGGCGGCGCCTTCAGATTCCCGACTGCACCCTGCCTGACTTGCAAGAGTGCAAGGCGTTCGACTGGAGGAACTACCACCTTTATCTTTCCAGATCGGCGGCACGGCCTTGATTGAAGCGGGACCCGAACGGCACCGCCGGGGGGAGGGAATTGAGAACGAGCGGTGTATGCTTCTGAGCAAGCTTCTCTCGAAGTCGGACAAGCAAACCCGGTGGATCTACGAGTACGATTTTGGGCGACAGTTGGCAGCACGAGGTCTTGGTTGAGGACTTCCCCCCAGCCGATCCCGTGGCAAAATACCGAGTGCGTTTTGGAAGGCGCACAAATCTGCCTGCCGGAGGATTGCGGCGGGTCGCCGGGCTACGTCGATTATGTGGCCGAGCATCTCCGACCCCAAGCATCAAGAGCACCGAGACATGCTGCGATGGAGTGAGCCGTTCGATCTCGAGGCTTTCGATCCCAAGAAGGCGACGAGAGAGATGAGGAGCGTGAAGTGATGCAGGCCCGCCCTGCCACACCGACAGAAAAGGAGTAGTCATGTCCCAAGCATCTCACGATCAGTTTCTGCAAGCGGCAATCGACGAAGCAAAGCAAGGACTTGCAGAGGGCGGGATTCCGATTGGCTCCGTGCTGGTCATTGACGGTCAAATCGTGGGGCGAGGCCGCAATCGACGGGTTCAAAGAGGAAGCGCCATCCTGCATGCCGAAATGGACGCTATTGAAAACGCTGGTCGGCTCAGGGCGAGCGACTACCGTCAAGCCACGCTCTATTCGACGCTCTCGCCGTGCGATATGTGCTCGGGAACGGCACTGCTTTATCGCATCCCCCAGATCGTCATCGGAGAAAACCGCACCTTCCGAGGTCCAGAGGATTACGTCAAATCGAGAGGAGTGGTCATTGATATTCTCGATGATCCCGAATGTGCGCGATTGATGGCCGAGTTTATTCGGTCAAAGCCTGGGCTTTGGAACGAGGACATTGGGGAATGAGTGCGAAGCGAAGATCCAGGAACGACGAGCCGTCGAGGTGGATAACTACAGCCACCATCCAACGAAGTGGCTGGAACCACTCCTTGTGCGGCTGGTTGGCCAAGCTCGTCTCGAATCGACGATTCCGCTAATCATCGCCAAGCTCCGCGAGGACGCCG
>DASRSQ010000704.1:0-4116 GCA_035656475.1 Gemmataceae bacterium
ACGACATGTGGAACCCGGCCAAGGCCGGCGCGATGGGCACCTCCGGCTCCGACATCTGGGCCGTCCTGAACGGCTCAAGCTCTTTGACATCGCGCGAACTGCAAGGCGACGGCATCGACGAGCACCTCGCCTACACCACCAATGGCGGTAACGCCTTCTGGTTCCTCTCCGACCACCTCGGCTCCATCCGCACCGTCGTCGACAGCACCGGCGCAGCCGTCCATGCATACTCCTACGACGCCTTCGGCAATGTCACCAGCGTGGCCACGCCAAACATGTATGCGTGGACGGGTCGTGAACTCGATGCGGAAACCGGCCTGCAGTACAACCGGGCGCGCTATTATGACCCGACGACGGGACGCTGGATCTCGCTCGATCCGATGGGGTTTGATGCGGGCGACAGCAATTTGTATAGGTATTCAGAAAATGATAGCACAAACACTAGAGACCCCAGCGGGATGTTCTACCCCGAGACTCATAAACACCTGACGACTGCTATTGTGGTGGAATGGCTCGACTCAAGGAGAATAACAGACAAGACGACACGAGACTTCGTCCTGAACACAATCGTTGACGCAAACTTGAGCCAAGATCTAAGACATGCAAGTGACTTTAGGAGGCACTATAATCGCAAGTACTATTCGGATGAATGGAATCTGGAGAAAGATCCTAATGCAGTTGCGTTGAGAAGGCAGCGCGGACTCGAAATGGACGCCGAATACGAGCTTTACCTTGCGTCTGAAGTTGACAGGGTGAACTTGGGTTTTAGCCTCCAGTCGCGTCTCGAAGCACTAGGAAGGCTGAGTCACTCTTGGCAAGATTTCTTTGCGCATGCTATTCGCCTTGATATGGGCGGAAAAACAGTCCCTAACAGTCCCTGGAATCTCCTTAACGCAAGGCGAGGTAGGCCTGGAAGCGAAAACAGTTATTGGCCAGGATTTAATGCTTACTCAATCAATGCTGAAAACAAATCCCAGTTGATAGGTGACCCATATCACAGAAGAGGTGTCGGAATGTTCTCGAGCGACAACTTGGGTGATGGGTTCATTCCTTCAAGTTATGCCTATGGTTCCAATGCCGGTGAACATCCAATCCTTGAGCCGATTTGGCCGGGGACACCAGAGTACCAAGAGAGAGTGTGGTACTGCAATCTTTTCGTACAACGTGAAATGTTCAGCTTTCTCGACAAACTGCGGGATGATATAGTCAGAGGGCGAGAAAGCCGCGCTCCGATTGGAGTCCAAAGGAGCGACCCCTCTATCACAAAGCCAATGCGATAGCAGTGAAAGGCGGATCATGATGTCAAGGTCGGCTCTTATCTCCTACGGTCTTGTTCTGGTGACTGCACTGGCGGCTCTCGCCACTGGAGAATGCCCTGGCCGAAACGACAAATTAATTGCGGGCATTCGCAAGGGGGAGAATTCAGGCGTAGACTATCATGAAGTATTTCGTGCGGCCGAGGAACTGGCGCTCCTCGAGATAGGTGCGGGGGCAAAGGAAAGGCAAAGAAAGGATCTGATCGCTGCAATTCGCGCACTTAGCCGAAAAAGCGAATTCTACTCAACTCAGCGTTTTGTGGAACTTGTTGGATCCATGAACGAAGCCGCCATTCCCGACATCATGGCGACACTTGAAGCGGAAAAGCGACTATCAGACCAGGAATTCAAGGTGTTTCTTTACGGACTTGTGAGGATCCCAGGCGCTCGCAAGAAGGTAATTCCCAAGTTGAGGCAAATGCTGACAGATGCCTCTTCCCCTCTGCGCAAAGGATTGCTTGAACTAGCGTTAGTGCGCCTCGGTGATGAATCCGAGCAAAACATGAAAGCTGTTGTTTCCAACCTAAACGACAGTCCGATAGTGTTTGAGCTTCTTGTCGCGATTACCAGAATGGGGCCATTTGAAACAAAGACATCGCAAATTCAAGATGAATTAAGGAAAACCATTCGGGCGGCTACAATCGACGGCAAGGACAGGAAGCTGGATATCCCTTTGCTCGAATTAGCATGGCTGCCTCAAGCCTTACTAAGTATGAACATAGATACAGCCGCCTTAAGTCCTGACCTATTGAGTTCACTAGCTGATAAATCTATTGAATCAAATAACCCAGCGGCGGCGCATTTTTTGATGTTGCTCGCGCGTGTGCAGTGCAGTAAGGGAAAGGGATCAGACGCGATAAAGCGCCTATCGGCAAATTGGAGTAAGATCTTTAAGGCCGGTAGCGTCTTCTCGCACACTGAGGAAATCGTCTACATTAATATGGATGAGTGCATTTGCTCGGTACTTGCAAGCCAGCTGACGACAGCAAGAGGGGAAGAGGCCGAAATCATCGCGTGCCTAATGGAATGCGCGGGCTTAAAGTGCAGATCGGGTGTGGACAGATTGGGGAGATTTATTGGGACAGAGCGGAAGGGCGAGCGATGTGTTCTTGCGGCAAAAGTTATTGGCCGCATTGCGTCGACCAAACAACTGAGTGTCATTGATCAGCTTATTTCAAGTCACAAGGCTGAAGTCAGAGACGAACTTCAGAAAGCGCGCGATAATGTTGATACAGCGACAGCACAATCCCCGTTCTACGGAGTTCTGAAACGAACTAAGTAAGCAGGTGGCCGTCAGGTGGCTTCAGGCGGTGCGCAGGTACTCCTGATGGGCACCTTTTCGGCGTTCGTGCCTTCAAACGGGCTATCCCCTTGGCTGGATTGTGCCGGGCCGAATTGTGGTCGCAGGTGTTGCCGAATTAAGGGTGTATAGATTTGGGAGTCGCGAAGGGCGTTTTGCCGAATTGTGAGGATTTTGGAGAGGAAGTGCAGTCGGTTGCGGTGAGGTGCGGATCGGTGGCGAGGACGCGGCTCGTAATTGTTGCCGAATTTGCGTGACGAAGTTGGCTACGGAGTGCGTTGGCGACCGGTCGATTGGCGATGCGGTTCGGATCGTGGCGAAAATGTTGCCGAATTAGCGCGACAATGTGGTTACGAAGTTCATGGAGCAGGTGAAGTGCCCTTCGGGCCTCGTATTCATGGAGGAGGCGTTCGAGGAGAGCAACGGCGGAGAGGTAGTCGTTGTCGAGCGTTATCAGCAAGACGATGTCGTTGAAG
This sequence comes from Gemmataceae bacterium, assembly GCA_035656475.1. Lineage (GTDB taxonomy): Bacteria > Planctomycetota > Planctomycetia > Gemmatales > Gemmataceae > SIAQ01. Next base: position 3,093 of record DASRSQ010000704.1, read on the forward strand.
CTCAGTTATTATTCAGTCGCCTTAGTCGAAGCGTGTGCAAACGTCCGTGTCCCGAAATGATGCACGAACAAATCCCGGCACACCGCCAGCGAGAAGCCCGCTTGCTGGGCCTTGCTGCTGAGGATATCGGAATCGAATAGGCTCAGGTCGCTCCACTCGTTTATCGCTGGGCCGATCTTGTCCAGCACCGCTCGCTTTACGAGCAAACAGAAGCCGCCCAGGCGCTCGGCGTACATCCAGTTGCCCTGCAGCTCCTTGTGATGGCTGGCCGCGAAACGTTCGACGGCGGCGATGTCCAGCATGCCGTCGCGGTCGGTCGGGGCACCGAAGTCGGCGATGCCGAGGCCAGGGTCGGCGCTGCTGCGATAGGCGACCGGCTCCACGAGCTGCGGCGGGGCCGCCATGTTCGACATCGGTCCGACCAGACCAATCCCTTGCGCGAAGTTCGACAGGCCGACGAGTTGATTGAGCCAGTTCGGCGTCACCACGCAATCGTTGTTGAGCAGCACCACGAAGTCGCCAAACGTTTTGCCGATGGCCCGCTGGCACGCATCGCGCAGCCCGAGATCGGTCGGCGTCCGCTCGATGTGGACGCGAATGCCCTGGCCGGTCAATCCCATCTGCAAGCCGGCAAGGAACTCTGCAGTACCGTCGAGCGAGCCGACGTCGAGGAAGATGAGTTCGAACGGCGGCCGGCTGTGCCGCAGGACGCTGGGGATGCACAGCTTCGTATATTCAAGCATGCCGCAACATGGAATCAGAATCGACACCAGCCCCGGCGTCGAGGCTACTGCAAGGTCTACTTTGCTGGCCATTTTGGTTCTCCAAAACAAGGTCAAATACAGCGTCTTGTAATTTGGGCACGTCGCTGTGAGGGATGCCCCCCTCACCCCCGGCCCCTCTCCCCCCGGAGTACCGGGGGGAGAGGGGAGTAATCTCAGCCTCGCAATCTCTCGTCAAGAGCGGGCACGTTTTCGTCAGCGCGCGGCAACAATATTGGTTGCGGTTCATCGGGTTTCTTGTC
>DASRSQ010000705.1:0-4307 GCA_035656475.1 Gemmataceae bacterium
GGAACCTGGAGTCCCTCACGGCCCAGTCACACGGTCCCACGCTCTCGATTGCCAAGCCTGCGCCACCGGCGAAGCAGTACAACGTGCTGCTCCTGCAAGCGGAGACCTTGAACGCCGAGGTTTTCAATCAGACGGACCTCGAGTTTCTCAACAAATTCAAAAAGAAGTGCGTGCGACTCAATCGCCATTTCTCCGTTGCCAACGCCACCCATTACGGCATCCTTGGCCTACTTCACGGCAATCCAGTGACGTTTTTCACTGGCCCGCGCAAGTACTATCGTACCAATCCCTATCTGGAACATTTCAAGGACCATGGTTACAAGACGCGGCTGATCACGGGGTGCGTGCTCCAGCACCACAAGCTGGGGCATTATCTGCCAAACTTTACCGAGCCACCGGCCGAGCCACCGGGCAGCGACTTTGATGTGGTGCCGCTGATTCACGAGGAGCTGGCCAAGCCCGGACCTCGCTTCGTTTATTCCTTCTATCACGCGACGCATTATCCTTACAATCACGGAGACGACTCGCGCTATCAGAAATACCTGCCGGAGGTGGAATACGAATTCAATTACAACCGCTCCAACCTGATGGACTGGAAGGAGCAGATCGTCAATCGCTACAAGAATTCGCTGCTGCGGATGGACGACTGGTACCGCGACATCCTGGCGAAGGTGGACCTGGACAACACCATCGTGGTCATCACGGGCGATCACGGCGAAGAATTCTTTAGCCAGGGACGCCTGGGCCATTGCTCCTCACTGAACATCCATCAGACGATGACGCCGTGCTTCGTGTACATACCGGGAGTGGAGCCGACCGACGTGACGTTTGTCACTTCGCACGCCGACATCCTGCCAACGATCGCGGAGGCGTTGGGACACGAAAAGACACCGGAATCGCTGGGTCAGTCGCTATTCGCTTCCGTATCGTTTCGGTATGCGATTCTCTCGCACTTCGAATACTGGAGTTGCATGCTGTGGGCAATCGCGACTGAAGACCGCATGACCGTGTTCGAGCGGGATTACCAGGATAATGTGCAGATCACGGGGCTCACCGATTGGAAAGGGGTACACATCCCCTATCGGCCGGAAGCCAGCCAGTGGGACGACCGCTTCCGCGTGATTCGGCGTGTGGAAGAGCAGCTCAAGGTGTCGCGCGAGGTCGTTCCCACCGGCGAGAAGTGATCCTCGTTAATCCTCGTTCCCAGGCTAGAGCCTGGGAACGAGATGGACAGAGGGATATCGATGATTTTGCGAGGTTTTTTGGCGTTCTCGCTTTGCCTGTTCCTGCTCGGCTGCGGCGGCGGGCCCAATCCTGTCAATAAAGACAAGGATGTGCCGGTCGCGCCGAAGAAGGAGAACGAAAAAGACAAGACGAATACGGATAAGTAAATCACATCACCGCGCGGAGCATGCCGACCTGGCCTAGCTTGAGCCGTTTCGTCTCGGATTGCATCTCCTGCACGATACGCTGCTTGATACCAAGGAACGCAGCCGCTACCGCCGGATCGAACTGTCGTCCCGCATGTTTCTCCACTTCGGCGAACGCCGCTTCCGGCGGCATGCCCTTGCGATACGGCCGATCGGACGTCATCGCGTCAAACGCGTCAGCGACCGCAACGATGCGCGCCAGCCGATCAGTTTGCTCGCCAACCAGACCGTCCGGATAGCCCTGACCGTCCCAGCGTTCGTGATGCGAACGGACGATCGGCACAATTTCCGCGAGCTCGGCGACCTGCTCGATTATCTTCGCACCTTTGACCGTGTGCGACTTCATGATCTCGAATTCGGCCGGCGTCAGCTTGCCGGGCTTTCGCAGGATGGCGTCATCGATGCCGATCTTGCCGATGTCGTGCAACGGCGTGCCGAGCTGGATCAGGTGGAGGTCCTTGGCGGAAAGCTGTAGCTGCTGGCCAATGAGGTGCGAGTACTCACGGACGCGCATCGTGTGATTGCCGGTGTATTCGTCCTTCATCTCGATGGCCTGAGCGAGCACCGTCACGGTCGTGTAGAACAGCTCGCGCTGCTTGCTCAGAAGTTGTGCGCTTTCGATGCCTGCGGACACATGGGCGGCCAACGCGTCGGCCAGCTTCATGTCGTCGGGCGTAAACGGCTCGTCCATCGGGCCGCGATCGAGGTGCAAAACGCCAAGGCGTTTGCGTGGCGTCCGCAAGAGAACGCAGAGAACGCTCGACATGGCGCCGTCGGCGATGCTGCGAGCACCGACCAGAGACGGATCTTCATCGACGCTGGTGCACAGGATCGATTGTCCCTGCGAGAAGCAGCGATGGGCGAGGCTCTGGCTGAAGGCGGTGCGGCTGGCGATCTGGTTGTTGCCGGTGTCGAGGGCACGTAGACGCAGCGGGCCATCGGGGCCGTCGGCGAGGACGATGGCGCCGCGCTGGGCGCGGAGCGTGGTGACCGAGTCGCACAAGATCGTGCGTAGCAGTTCCTCTTCGCTTTCCAGGTGGACCAGGTGATGGCCGGCACGCAGGAGAGCCTGGAGCTGATCGCCGGGACGCGGACCGTTTTGTACGTCGTTGAAGGGAAAGCTGAACGCTTCCTCCCAGCTTTGGCTGCCGACCGCGGAGACCTGCATGTGCTCGATCGGACAGGTGTTGTCGTCGAGGACTTCGGGCTCGCGGATGCTGTCGACGACGATGGTGACGTTGCCAAAGCGGATAATGTCGTGCGGGCGGACGCCCCATTCGCCGGGGCCAAGGCGATTGCCGTTGAGGAACGTGCCGTTGGTGCTGCCGAGATCGCGAACGCGCCAGCCCTTGTCGGTGGCGCGGATTTCAGCATGACGTCGGCTGACGGAGGAGTCTTCCAGGACAATCTCGAGTATCGCCAGTCGGCCGGCGCGCAGGAGGGTATCGGATTCCCAGCACTTCCCTTCCACGTCTCCGTTGATGCCGCGCAATCGGATACGACGTTTCACGGGACCACTCTCCACGGGCGACTCCAACTCAACGCAGATACCTTATTTGGCTTCAAGGGTAATATAGCTCCAAAGATTGTTCGATGCACAATCGCTGAGCCGAAAAAAACTGGGAACTGAGGAAGATTGTGTATTTTCGTTGGAACTTACCCCTTCGATGCTTATGATGGCAGGGTAACTCGAATAGTTCCCTCATCCCACCTGACTGCACACCCCGCATCCCATTTGAGGCCAGACATGAAGATTCAGCGAATCGCTATTCTCGCAGGTATTGCCGCCATTGCAAGCCTCTTCATGGGAGAATCCGTCAGCTGGGGCCAAAAACCGCCTCCGCCGGCAAATCCGCAGGCGCCGACCATCAATCCGCTGCCGACCGGCATCCAGCGCGGTAAGGCGACCGACCTCCTCATTTCGGGGACGTTGCTCGCCAGCCCTACCGGCGCTTCGCTCGGCACGCCCGCCAAAGTCGCGATTCCCAAGGAAGATAAGAACGGGAGCGATGCCGGCAAGTTCAAGGTCCGCATCGAAGTCCCCGCCGACACGCCGATCGGCTACTACCCCTTCCGCATTGCCACGCTGAAAGGCGTGTCCAACCTGCGTGTCCTGTGTGTCGATGACCTCCCGCAGATCGCGGCGACCGGTGCCAACAGGACGCGGACGACGGCCCAGAATATCCCCGTGCCATGCACCGTCAACGGAGCGGTCGCGGCGGAGGCAGGAGATTTCTACAAGTTCACGGCCAAGGCCGGTCAACGCCTCAGCTTCGACTGCCTGGCACGCCGCGTCGGTAGCGCCATCGATGCCTACATCTACCTCTACAACGCCAAGACTGGGCGCGAACTGGCCTACGACAACGATTCGCCAGGCTGCCAGAATGATCCGCGCATCGTCAACTACACCTTCAAGGAAGCCGGGGACTACATCCTCGAGGTCAAGGACGTGCTCAATCGCGGCGGAGCCGAATACTTCTACCGCATCCGCATCGGCGACTTCCCGGTCGCGACCACCGCATTGCCGATGGCGGCCAAGCGCGGCACCAAGGCGAAGATCGGCTTTGCCGGCCCGGGCGTCGATGGCGTCGCGCCGGTCGACCTCGCCGTTTCCGCGGATCCTGCCGCGGAAGTGGAGTGGGTGGCGCCAAAAGGCGCGAGTGGCCTGCTTGGCTGGCCGGTGCCGGTAATGATCTCGGATGTCGAAGAGACGCTCGAAAAAGAGCCGAATGACACCCCAAAGGAAGCGAATCGCATCAATGTTCCGGCGGGTGTCACCGGCCGATTCGAGAAGGGAGGCGACACCGACTGCTTCGTGTTTTCCGCGAAGAAAGGCCAGAAGCTGGCGATCGAGGGAACCACGCTGGAGTACTACTC
>DASRSQ010000706.1:0-8554 GCA_035656475.1 Gemmataceae bacterium
ACCGGCCTCCGTCGCCAGCACGGCCTTGTCGGCGCGTGGCACGAACAGCGTTTGCAGCATGCCCCAGCCAATGCTCAATGTCTGAGCCCGGAAGACGACCAAGGTAATGCAGAAGGTTGCAAAGGTGAGGGCGATACGCATCGCGGCGCCGACGGGAGTGTGTAACATTTCGTCAAGCGAGGGTCGCGCTTCGCAAAAGCGGCGGAATAGCACGTGGCCGATCAGCAGCAGCGCTTGCAAGAACCCAAAGAGGACGAAGGTCCAGCTAGCGCCGTGCCAGAGGCCACATAGCGTCATGGTGATGAGGAGATTGCGACAGGTGATCCACAAGCCAGCACGGCTGCCGCCCAGGGGGATGAAAAGATAATCGCGCAGCCAGCTGCCGAGCGACATGTGCCAGCGCCGCCAGAAGTCGGAGATATTGACCGCGAGGTAGGGCATGTCGAAGTTTTGCGTGAGGCGATAGCCGAGCAGGTGGGCACAGCCGAGGGCCATGTCGGAGTAGCCGGAGAAATCGCAATAGACCTGGATGGCCCAGGCAATCATGATGGTCCAGGTCGTGCCGGTGCCGTAGTCGCTCGCATGGGCGAAGACGGGATCGACCATGGCGGCGAGTCGGTCCGCGATCACGATTTTTTTGATCATGCCCATGAAGAAGAGTTGCAAGCCGACGCGAGCCCGGGTCCATTGCCAATGCTTGGCCCGTCGAATCTGCGGCAAGAAATCGGCGGCCCGCACAATGGGCCCCGCAATCAGGTGCGGGAAAAACAGGATGAACAGCATAAAGTGGCCGAGATTCCGCTCCGCCTTGATGCGGCCGCGATAGACGTCAACGGTGTAACTGATTGCCTCGAAGGTGTAGAACGAGATGCCGATCGGCAGAATCACGGACAGGGTCGGCAGGGAAACGCCGGCGCCGGCTGCGTTTAGCGCGCCCTCGATCGAATGGAGGAAGAAGTTGACGTATTTGAAATAGCAGAGCAGGGCGAGGTTCATGCCGACGCTTGCGAACAGGAGCAGTTTCTTGCGCGTTGGCGTGGCGCTTGATTCGAGGAGAATCGCGATGACGTAATCGGCGAGCGTGGTGACGCAGATGATGCAGGCGAGCCACCGGTTCCAGGTGGCATAAAAGACGAAACTGCAGGCGAGAAGCAGCCAGACGCGCGCACGCTGCCAGGGGAGCGCCCAGTAGACGACGAATACGGCGAGGAAGAAGAGCAGAAAATTCTGCGAACAGAATAGCACGGCATTCCCTCGCCAACATCCTGGACTTGGCAAGGCCTCGGTGCGCAGTATCGCCGGTCGGGCTTCTTGCCATCTCCTGTATCGGCAACGTGTTTTCGCGAGTTGAGGATTCTGCGGTATTTGTCGAATGTATCGCCGTTGCAGGCGCCAATGTCGAACAAGGCGCTAACCTATTTGGCTCCTGACATATGGCTCATTCCGACTCGCCGAATCGCCGCTTCAAGAATCGTGCTGACGAGCCGCTCGTATGACCAGCCCGCCAACCGCGCGAGAATGCACAGATCGCTGTCCACCGCGTTCAGCCCCGGCAACGGGTTCACCTCGAGAAAATACGGCACCCCATCGCGCAGGCGGAAATCGACTCGCGCGATGTCGCGGCACGCCAGCGCGCGATACGCGGTGCGCGCCGACTGCTCGATCCGCTCCAAAATCGGCGCGGGATACGGCGGCGGAACCTCGAACGAGATCTTGCCCTTGTAGTCGCGCTTCACCTCCAGGCTGTAAATGAATCGCTCGTTCTTCTGCGTCGGCGCCACGCGCATGATGCCAATGATGTTGACCTCGGCGTTGCCGTGCAGGCCGACGGTCAGCTCGTCGCCGGCGATGAATTCTTCGAGCAGGATCGTTTGCGGATGATCGCGCCGCAACGACGCGACGACGTCGGCGACCTCGGCCGGCGCGTTCACCAGACAGCGGTTGCGGATGCCCTTGCTCGAGCCCTCCCATGCGGGCTTGACGAGCAGCGGGAACTTCAGCGATGCCAGCGGGATGCTCGACAGCGGCGCCGTCGCATCGAGGGCGTGGCTCGCAGGGACCGCGACGCCGGCGGCGGCGACCAGCTTCTTCGCGCAATCCTTGTCGAGCGTCACGGCCAGCGTGAAAGGGTCCGACCCTGTGAACGGGATGCCGAGCATCTCGAGCACGGCGGGAACGCGCGCCTCGCGCGATCGGCTCACGCCGTGCCCCTCGGCGAAGTTGAAGACGAAGTCGGGCCGATCGGCGAGCACTTTCTCGATAAACTCGCGGCCGTCCCCCAGGAGCACGACCGTGTGGCCAAGACCGCGCAGCACTGCCGCGATCGATTCGATGGTTTGCAGGCTATCGAATTCCTCGTAGGCGTCATCCGGCACATTGGGCCCGGTCGGCATGGACGCTTTCAGGTCGAACGTGATACCGATTTTCATGATCCATTGATTATACAAACGGATGCTCGTCCCACGTGAACGGCAGCGACGGATCGAGTCGGCCGTCGCGCAGCGCAACGAAGAGAGCGGCGGCGATGAGATCGGCGATCGTGCCGGGATTGCGCGCGTGGTTGTCGGCGCGGAGCAGCGCATCGAATTCCCGGAGCCGTGCAGCCTTTCCTGGCGGGTTCGGCGTTTGCGAAAGTTCCACGGCGATCTCGCGCACGCGCTCCGCCTCGGCGACGCCGCACTTGCGTGCGATCAGGCTGTCGGACGTCTCCGCGAGCGCCGCCAGCTGCAGGTCGAATATCGCGCGTTCGATGTTGCCGTGGCGCGCCGCCGAATCGCCCAGCCGTTGGCTCCATGCCCGCACGTGCGCGAAGCCGTTGACGTATTGCAGCGCGATGAGGTCGCGATCCTGCGCGAGCGCCATGACGTCGCGCAGCGGCAACGTCGGTTGGTCGCGCACATCTTGCTGCGGAGCGGCGCCGAGACCGCCGGGATTCGCGAGCCGGATCGCGGCATAAACGTGCCTCGCGTCGTCGACGGTGGTCTGCGCCAGAATCCGCCCCAGCCCCGGCATTAGCGGTTGGCCGACGGGCACGGACGCGAGCGGAGCGAGCAGCAGCACGATGCCGAGGTTGGTGTTGGTGGCAACGACCGCGCGGGTCGCCCCGACGGCACGCAGGATCGTGACGCCGAGCGGCTGTCGCGGAGCCTTGTCGAGAACAGGGGCGATGGCGACGGCGCTATAGCGGAAGTCGGCGACGGTGAGATCCGGGTATTCGCGGCCGGGGCAGACGTTGCCGAGCTTGCGTGCCTGGACTTCCCAGGTGCAAGCACGTTCCACGAGCGAGCCGATGGAGACATCAGACGGGAGCATCAGAGTCGGATCAATCCTGGCGTTGAATGGAAAGAGCGTAGGGACCGGTTTCGTGCCCCCCGAAGCAGGTTGCTTCAATGTGGTAGTCGGCGGTTCGCTGGGGAACAAACTTGACGCGAGCGTTCAGGCCGCCGCCGCTGTCGTCATCGTGGGCGACGATGAGGTTCGTGTCGTCCACGACGTTCAGGTACGTGTCAAATCGATTGCTGACCATGTCAATCCAGTACGTTTTGTTCGCTTCCAGGCGAACGGAGTACAGCTTGTGGCGCCGGTTCTCGGGATTGCGCGGATCAGCAAAGGTGAGCTCGTTGTTGTCCCGAAACGTGCCGGCCTTATCCAGAACGGCCTTGATCGGAACGCCCGGCTTCGCGGGATTGGGTTTCATGGGAATGGGATTGATCGGAATGGGAGGAGGCGGCGGAGGGGGCGGCCCGAAGCCGTCTTTCTTGGGGATCTCTTTGCCGAGGTCCTTCGCGAAATCTTTGGCAAGATCGCGGAAAGGATCCTTCGGCATCCCGTCTTTCGCCGCCACGTCCTTTATGACCACGGGAAGAGGCGGTTTTCTCTTTTCTTCATTTCTTACGACCATCCACACCCCCGTGCCTCCGGCACAGATGAGACAGGTAAGCGCACAGAAGCCGAGGATGCCCAGGATGATGCCCAGGGTGGCGGAGCTAGACTTCGGCTTCTCGTCGCGGCGTGGTCGATTTGCCCGCTCCTCGCGTTTGCGTGGCGGCGGCTTCCTGGCCTCGTCGCTGTAGCGGGCATCCTCGTCCGATTCCTGCGCAACCGCAGGCGGATCGATTGGCAGCGGCGGGAGAGGAATCGAGGACGCCGGCCCGCGTGGCTTCGGCGGCTCGACAACCACCTCCGCCTCCACCGCCACCGGGACGCCGGGAACCGTCGTCTCCGCTTCCGCCTTCGGCACCACGAACTGGCTCGCGCACTTCTGACACTGCACCTTCCGCCCGGCCATCTCCTCCGGCAAGCGAAACAGCGCCTTGCAGTTCGGACAGGTTGTCGCGATCGGCATGGCCACTCTCCTTGTTCAATTCTTCGGCGCGGGCTCGACCATGAAACTCTTCTGTCCTGCCAGGACCAAGCAGCCATCTCCCCGTGGCGGCGCCAATAACCGGCGCGCCGGCAGCGGCAAGGGCAACACCTTGAAGGCGGGATCGCCACCCATCGGGTCGGCGTAATAGCGCAAATCCCCCTTGTCTACCGTAGCATACAGCCCACCACGCGTATCGAACGCTGCCAGTTTCAGATAGCCGGGCAGCGTGTACGCGGGCTTGTCCCACGAGTCGGGCGCGTAGACTTCCGTCTCCGTTACCTTCTTGGCGCCGAGCGGGTTCAGGTTTGGATAGGTCAGCGCCACGCGCTTGCTGTCTGGCGAAAACTGAAAGTACAGCGAGGCCCGGGCCGCCAACTTTTTCGTTGCCAAATGGACCAGCGTCGGACCATTGACGCGGTAGCAATGGCAGAGAAAATCGCTGGTCTGGGCACACAGAAACCTGCCATCGGGGGACATTGCCAGGCTCTTCAAGTTCAGGCGATTGGCCGGTCCACCTTGCACCTGGACCGGTGCGAGAGTCAGCGTCTTCAAATCAATGGAGCTGAAATCGCTGTGGTACGCAAACGCGTTCGGACTGGTCGGCGACGAGACGAGCCAGCGGACCTTGACCGCAGGCGTTGGGATCTTGACTCGTTGCGTTAACGTTTGCGGATCGAGCACCTGGATTTCATTGAGCTGGGGCGAAAAGGTGATGAGACCGTCCGCGGAGAGCGTCAGTTGATGGGCTCCGGACGGCGCGGCGACCGACTTTTCGAGCTTCCCATCGCGACTGATCTTTTGCAGCGAGTTATTGGTGATCCAGTACGTCGCTTTACCTTGCGCGTCCCAGATCGCCTCATGGGTAGCGGGACTGAGCGGAGCGGCAACCACGGAAGACAGCGTCAGCTCGCGGGCAATGAAGCCGTCGAGTTGTAGCGTGTCGGCGACGAACGGTTTGCCAACGCTGTCCGTCGCACGAACGGTGAGGGTATAGGCGCCGACGTCGATCGGACCAAAGTGCGTTACGATGATGCGCAGCGATTCGGTGCGGGGAGCGCGAAAGGTGATGCGCGCGTTGAGATTGCCGCCGCCATCGTCGTCCTGGGCGAGTACGGTATTGGCATTGTCGACGAGATAGAGATAGGGATCAAGGCGAAGGGCCTTGTCGTGATTGACAAGGTCGATCTGGTAAGTTTTGCCGGCCTGGAATTCGACGAGATAGAGTTTGTGACGATTGCCGAACTTGCTCAGCGGATCCATCTTGGTAAGCAGCCCCATGGCGCGATAGAGTCCATCCGCGCCAAAGACGACCTTGGTCGCGACCGGCTCCGGCAGCGGTGGCCCGGGCGGTTGGGGAGGAGGAGGCTGCGGAGGGGGTGGCGGCGGCGGCGGCTCATTTATGCCATCCTTCTTGTCAAGATTGGCGACCGGACCAGGCCCGGGCAGCGGCTGCGCCGGCTGGTTCGGCGCCTGTCCCCGGAAGCTCCAGAAGCCAACAAGACAAGCGCCTCCCACGCAGACGAGCAAGCCGCCTCCGAGCAGCACCATGAGTAGCGCCATCATGCCGCCCGAGCCCGATGACGCGGGCTGACGCTTTTTGATGGACGGGGTGGCCGGCGCCGACTTCTTCTTGAGCGGCGGCGGCTTGCTGGGCGCCTTTCTCGGCGAATCCGCGATCGCGTCGTCGGGCTCCTCCGTGGGCGGGGCCGGCGTCGCCGACACTGCGGTCTCGGCGGGGGCGGGTGCGTTCCCCAGCTCCATGTTCAGGGGCGCAGCAGCTTCCTCGGTTGTCGGCACCATGAAGACGTGCTGACAACTCTTGCACTTCATCTTTTTGCCCGCCATGGCGTCATCGAGACGAAAAGTGGCCTGGCAATTGGGACAATCCATCGCGATGGGCATCGATGTCTCCGCAGCTACCGGACATGCAAGGGACCGCTTCCCGCTGCGTTGCGGTAAACCTAAGTTTACCCCGAGCACTGCTGCCTTGGCCATCGCAATTGACGAAATCCGGAGCAACAATGCCGACCATCGACGTGACCGTCTACTACCTCGAGATGCTCGCACACGCAAAACGCGCGATCGCTGCACCTCGCGACGATCTGATGATCGTGCACGCCCACAATCCGAGCGTCGCCTACTACCGCTACCTGTACCACGCGGTCGGCGCCGACTACCACTGGCGCTCGCGCGGCCTGCTGTCCGACGCGGCACTGGCCGCGATCCTGTCCGATCCCGGCATCGAGGTGCACGTGTTGCACGTCGCCGGGTGCCCCGCCGGCTTCGCGGAGCTGGATCGCCGCAAATCTGACGACGTCGAGCTGGTACAGTTCGGCCTCATGCGCGACCACATCGGCAAAGGGCTCGGCAAGTACTTCCTGCAATGCGTGATCGACAAGGTGTGGAGCGATCGGCCACGCCGATTCTGGCTGCACACATGCACGCTCGATCATCCGCATGCGCTGCCGAACTACGAGAAGTCTGGATTCACGTTGTACAAGCAAGAGGTGATTCAACGGGACGTTCCACGAGTTTGAAGTAAAAAAGCAACGAGACAGAACTACGACACACACGAATCACACGAATGTGTCGAGGCAGCGACACGCCGCCCGGCTGAGTTTTGACGCGTCTTTGAATTCTTTCGTGTGTTTCGTGGTTCTCTGATTTCTATTTCCGCGGAGATTGCAATGAACGCCGACTTTGGCTTGATTGGCCTGGCTGTGATGGGCGAGAACCTGGTGTTGAACGTCGAGAGTCGCGGCTTCAGCGTTGCTGTGTACAACCGCACGACGGCGCGCGTCGACGAGTTTCTCGCGAGCCGGGCGAAGGGGAAGAAGATCGTCGGCTGCCACAGCGTCAAGGAACTGGTCGCGTCGCTCAAAAAACCGCGCAAGGTCATGATCATGGTCAAGGCCGGCAATGCGGTCGATCAGGTCATCAACGAGGTCGCCCCGCTCCTCGAACCGGGCGACATCCTCATCGACGGCGGCAACACGCACTTCCCCGACACCACTCGCCGTACCCGCGATCTCAAGGCAAAGAACCTGCTCTACATCGGCACCGGCGTCTCCGGCGGCGAGGAAGGCGCTCTCCTCGGCCCGTCGATCATGCCCGGCGGCGATCCCGCGGCGTGGCCCTTCGTCAAGCCGATCTTCCAGGCCATCGCCGCCAAGGTCGACAATGGCACCCCATGCTGCGACTGGGTCGGCTCCGAAGGGGCCGGCCACTTCGTCAAGATGGTCCACAACGGCATCGAGTACGGCGACATCCAGCTCATCTGCGAGGCGTACCACCTCCTCAGCAGCCTGGCCGGCCTCAACGCTGAACAGCTTCACAAGGTCTTCGAACGCTGGAACAAGGGCGTCCTCGACAGCTACCTGATCGAAATCACACGCGACATCTTCGGTTATCGCGATCCCGACACCGGCAAGCCGATGGTCGATCTGATTCTCGACACGGCCGGGCAGAAGGGGACCGGCAAATGGACCGTCAACGCCGCCCTCGATCTCGGCGTGCCATTGACGCTGATCACCGAAGCGGTCTTCTCGCGTTGCCTGTCGGCCCAGAAGGACGAACGCGTCAAGGCGGCCAAGATCCTGTCCGGCCCGAAGCCAACGCTCACCGGCGACCAGGAAGCATTCATCCGAGACGTGGAAATGGCGCTTTATGCCAGCAAGATCGGCTCCTATGCCCAGGGCTTCGCCCTGATGCGCGCCCAGGCCGCCGAATCGGGCTGGACCATTAATCAGGGCGCGGTCGCCTTGATGTGGCGCGGCGGCTGCATCATCCGCAGCCGATTCCTGGGCAACATCAAGGAAGCGTTCGATCGCAACGCGGACCTGGCGAACCTGTTCGTCGATCCATTCTTCGCCAAGGCCGTACAGGACGCGGCCCCGAGCTGGCGCCGTGTTATCGCGGCCGCGGTCACCAACGGCATCCCGGTCCCCGCGATGAGCGCCGCCCTCGCGTATTTCGACGGCTATCGCACCGAGCGTCTGCCGGCGAACCTGCTGCAGGCCCAGCGCGACTACTTCGGCGCCCACACGTACGAGCGCATCGACAAACCGCGCGGCGAATTCCATCACACCAACTGGACCGGCCGTGGCGGAACAACGACATCGCGCACTTACAACGCGTAACCTGGCATTCTCCCCTCTCCCTCTGGGAGAGGGGCCGGGGGTGAGGGCC
>DASRSQ010000707.1:0-2266 GCA_035656475.1 Gemmataceae bacterium
AATGCGGCACGCTGACATTCGCGCGGATTGAGCACCATCGCTTGCAGGCGCTGCCGATAGCGATTCAGATTGGGATCATTATCGCGCAACGGCGTCAGGCAAGCGACACGCTGGAAGCGCTCGTGATCGAAGCGGTAGATCGCCGGCACACGCACGTGGATGATGCATTCCTTGCTCGCCTTGGCCACATCGTTGGCGTGAATGCCATAGGGATCCTGATTCTGGTTGAGCTGATTGGCGGCCAGGCCCATGGCGAGGATGCGATTCTCCTGCTGGTTGAACTCGAAGCGGCGCGCCGGGCTGTTCGGATCTTCCTGGTACATGAAGTTGATGCGGCGAGCGACATCGCTGGCGATGCCGAGCGATTTCCGATCGTCACGCATGACGAAGCTGTAGGGACGGGCGACGCGGGAGACGCCGGCCTGCCAGACGCGCGCGTGTTTGAGTTCGTGGGAGTCGGCATTGTTGCCGAAGCCGGTGAAGAGGCGCCCCTTGGCGTGCGCGACGATGTGCCCGGCGAGCAGCTTTTGCGAGTTCGCGTACTGCGATCGGCCGCTCAAATCGGACGCGGCGGCATAGACGCGTAGGGTGCAAAGCTGGAGATAGCCGCCGGCCAGGCTCGAGGTCTTGCTGGCGGGAGGCAGCTTGATATCGACGTCGAAGCGATCCCCCTTGTGGGCGCCGGGCGGGATGAAGCCAGTGACGATGACGAGGGCGTTATTGGGATTGTCGAGGATCTTGCGAACCTTGATGTCGGTGCCATCATGGGCCATTTCGCCGCCGCGAGTGGTGTTGTGCTTGAGAAGATATTGTTCGAGGATATCGCGATAGGGACCGTTGGGCGAATGACCGGTGCCCGCGAGTCCGGTGATGAGGCCGACGCCGGAGACTTGCATCGGCGCATCGCTGCCTGGGCCGATCTCGGTGATATCGCGGATCGTGGCGACCCCGAGATCGTTTTCCTTCTCGGTCTCCTCGGCAATTTTCATGCGCGTCTGCGAGTCGATACAGCCGGTCAGGAGCAAACACGACAAGCTCAGCGCACCCATGATCCGGTACATGGCGTTCCCTCAGGCGTTTCGCGCTCTATCTCTGCGATAAGGCGGCGGACGATAGGGACGGTCGGCGTTTCTGTCAAGCGCAGATGTCGTAACTACAAGCTGCCAGCCTGTGAGCTTTTGCCCAGACTGCCGACTTGTGTTTCACCGCTGCGAGGGAAAAGCCGACAATCTGGCAGCTTATGGCTACGGCGCGTCTTGCGATTGACATGCCGCTGAAGGCAACGTATCACTCGGCCGATCGTGGAGGATCGTTTCATGCGACGATGGTTATTGCTCGTGGCGCTGTTGCTCGCATCCGGGTCGGGATGTGCGATGATGGATGATTTGGTGTACGGGCCGGAGCCGTACTACAATACCGCGCCGCCGCAGAGTAGCTGCAGCGCGCCTGCGCCCGCGATTGTGCAGACGGGAGAACCGCCTCGTTAGCGAAAAAGACTGTATTCCTCACGCTCCGCGTGAGGAATTCATCTCGCGGAGCGAGATGTCTACACTCAAACCTATTCCTCGTTCACTTCTTCTTCCTTGCCCGTGTACATGCCGAGATAGCTGAAGTAGCGCTGCTCGCTGAGATAGCGCAGCGCCACAGCCTTTTTGACCGCGCAGCGGTCCTCGTGCGTGTGCGTGCAATCGGGAAATGCGCACAACGGCACATACGGGTGGAACTCGCTGAAGAATCCCTCGACCTCCTCGGGGATGATGTCCCACAGGGCGAACTGGCGGATGCCTGGGGTGTCGAAGACGAAGCCGCCGAAGCTGAGCGGGATCAGCTCGGAGGTCGTCGTGGTGTGGCGTCCCTTCTGGTTGACCTCGCTGACGGTGCGGACGCGCAGGCCAAGCTCGGGCTGGATCGCGTTGAGCAGCGACGACTTGCCGACGCCCGATTGCCCGGAGAAGACTGTTTGCCGACCGGTCAGCAACTTGCGCAGCCGTTCGATGCCGAGGCCGGTGCGAGCGCTCGTCAACAGCGTCTGGATGCCCAGCTGGCTGTAGTAGCCGACGATGGGCTGCACCTCGACGGGATCGATGAGGTCGGCCTTGTTGAGGACGATGATCGGCTCGATGCCCCCCTGGGCGGCGCTGGCGAGATAGCGATCGATGAGGTGTTGCTTGAGTTCGGGTTCCTTCAGAGCGATGACGATGACGACCTGATCGACGTTGGCGACGAGCACGTGCTCCCGGCCGCGCGAGGCGCGGGTCAGGATGCC
>DASRSQ010000708.1:0-6749 GCA_035656475.1 Gemmataceae bacterium
ACGCTTTCTCATTCAGACCGGCGACGGTAAGCGTTTTTATCTTTCCCTGGATGGTGACGCGTTCGCCGGCGTTGATCGGCTTGAGCGTGTAGGTGCCGTTCGGATCGTTGAGCTTGATGTCGTTACCGATGACGATGACGCGCGTGGTTTGCTTCGGCACTTCCTGCTTTACTTCAACCGGCGGCTCTTTCTTGATTTCCTTCTTCGGCTCCGGCTCGACCGGCGTCTCCTTTTTCGCCGGCGACTTCTCTTCTTGCTTCGGCGTGACCTCGATTTCGGGCGGCGCTGTTTTTTTCTCCGGCACGGGCGGCTCGACACGCGGCGGCGATTTCACTTCCTTCTTTGGCAACAGAGCGATCGGCTCGGTGCTCGGCTTGATCGTCTTCAACTCATCATTCTCGGGCCGCAGCGCCTGCATCAGCACGACCACGCCGATGCCGACGGCGGCGACAAATACGAAGGCGCCGATAATCAACAGGTTACTTCTCATGGCCCCCCCCATCTCTCCGGGCGCAGTCGGCGACACCGAGCACTTTCAACGTATGATTCTTTTCGCCTGCAGCGGAGGTGTCGGAGATGGAATTCTGCGGACTGAATCGCAGACGAAGTAGGGTGCGTGAAACGCACCGTGTGGGACAGTAGACGTTCAGGGATGCGTTCTTGGGCGGACGAACGCATCGCTGGAGGAATATCGCCGCTGACGGTGCGTTTCACGCACCCTGCGCCCGGTGACTCGACTCTGAATTACTCGGCCTTCGGCGGCATGGTGCCGGACAGGCCAGGCATTTGCGTTTGCTCGGCGACCTTGCGATAGCCGAGGGCGCGCATCACTTCCAGCACCTCGCTCCACGTCGGGAACGGGCGGCGGTTATCGCGCTTGTACTGGTCCATGGCCTTCATGAACTCGATCTCGTCGTTGGAGTAATCGCGCTCGCAGGTCGTGGGATCGATCTGGCGCCGGCGTTCCCCCTTTTCCTCGCGCCGATCCTTGCCGCTACGACGTTCGACGGCAACGGGGATCTGGCGTTTGCGACGATCATTGCCGCGCCGGTCCGTGACGCACAGGTCGGGAGAGAAGGGGGAGTTTTGGCTCATGACGGATCCTCAAGTTGCAAAGAAAAGTGGCGCGTGTTGCTCAGAAAGCAACGTTTGTCGGGGAAACCTGATATCCCCTCTGGGAATATACCTCATAATCCTGATTTGACAAATTCGCGCAAAATTTCTGTTTGGTTGACCTGGCAAGGTGCAAGCGAGGCTGCGGATTGAGCGAAATATGCCGATTAATCCAGCTTCGCCTCAAGCACCTTGCGAGCCTGCTCGGCCCGGTAATCCTTCAGCCGCTGAGCCACCCCCGAATCGTTGAGCGCCAAAATGGCGGCGGCAAACAGGGCGGCGTTGGTCGCTCCGGCGTTGCCGATCGCCAGCGTGCCGACCGGGATCCCCGCAGGCATCTGCACCATCGACAGCAGCGAATCGAGTCCCTGCAGCGCCTTCGACTGGATCGGCACGCCCAGCACCGGCAGCGTCGTCTTGGCGGCGATGACCCCGGCGAGATGGGCCGCCCCGCCGGCGGCGGCGATGATCACCTTCATCCCTCGGCTCTCCGCGCCCGCCGCGTATTCCAGCACCATGTCAGGCGTGCGATGTGCCGACATCACCTTCGCCTCATGCGTGACGCCGAGTTTCTTGAGCATGTCGGCTGCGTTCTTCATGCATTCCCAGTCCGATTGACTTCCCATGATGATCCCGACGAGTGGAGCAGTTGCCATATCCATCCTTCCAAGTGATTTGTTGTTGGCGTCAACATTATAGGCGTCGAAGCCGCACGAGGCAGCTGGGGCTATCATAACGCCATTCAGAATGCGGCGTGAAATTGGATAGTAAATCAAGGCAACCCTCTTTCGCATAGGAATTACACGATGAAGTATTTCATGAGTGGTTTGGCGCTGTGGTTGGCGGTAGGGGTGACCGGAGCAACGCAAGCACAGACGCTGGACAAAGCGGCGGAGGCGGCAGCGAAAAAGCTCTTCGATTCAAAATCCATCGAAGTTGAGCTGAAACTTCAAGGGGAATATGTTGGCGAGGAGAAGGGAAAACGGATCGGTGCCCAGGTGGTGGCCCGGGGCAACAAATCGTTCCATGCGCTGGTTCTGGATGGCGGATTGCCGGGAGACGGTTGGGATGGCGGCCGATACGGCCTCTTAGAAAGCGGCCCGTTGTCGGAAGGGCGCGTGCAATTCCGTTCTCCGTGTGATGTCGGCACCAGCGCAGTTCTCGATGAGAACGGTCTGACGCTGAAACGTGGGGACCAGAAGACCATGTTAAAACGGGTTGAGCGCAAGAGCACGACCTTAGGGCTGCAACCCCCCGCGGGAGCAATCGTTCTATTCGGAGGTGCGAAACCAAACGTGGACGCATTCGAGGAACGCAAAGACATTGAGGGGTCGACCTCGCCTCTCATGTACGAAGGAAACATGATGGCGGGGGCAGTGACCAGGCGGAAATTCCGCGATTACACGTTACATGTGGAGTTCATGACAGGTTGGGAGCCGCAAAACATCCCGTGGCGCCGAGCGGATTCTGGCATTTACATGCTCTCTCGTTATGAGGTGGCGATCGGTGATAGCTTCGGATTCGATTTCGATCTATCGGGGGCCACAAGTCCGAACCGGCCCAAGTTGCTTGACGACAAGATCAAGTCTTCACTGTTTACCGCGGCGAAGCTAAAGAGTGCGCCGCGTGTTTGCGGAAGCGTTTTCACCTATCCAAGCAAGGTGCCGAATTCGTGTCTCCCCCCGCTTGTTTGGCAAACCCTCGACATCGAGTTTCAGGCACCGCGTTTCGATGGGAAAGGGAAAAGGACGTCGAAAGCGGTGATTTCGGTGAAGCTGAACGGGCACCAGACCGTGGACAAGTTGGAAGTAAACGGTCCAACGCCACACGGTTTCAAGGGCCCAGAGACCGCGGATGGGCCAATCTGGTTCGAAGCCTTCGGACGCCGTGTGCTGTACCGGAACATTTGGGTGGTAGAACGTCCATGAGATCGCAACTTCACAGTCCTGCGACGCCCTGGATGACCTTGTGGCACCCAAACGTTATCGCCGAGCGAGTACTACCGACGGCATCGGTTGTTGCCAATTATCACGTATGGCCATGAGCGGCCACGTCGGGCGAGGATGCATCGCGTGGCCGCGAGCGCAAATCGGTGACCCACTGGATCGCGCAGAAGAACACGGGGGTCAAGAAGATGCCGAAGAGCGTCACGCCGAGCATGCCGGCGAAGACGGCGATGCCGAGCGTTTGCCTCATCTCCGCGCCCGCCCCTTGCGAGACCATCAACGGCACCACGCCGAGGATAAACGCGAATGAAGTCATGATGATCGGCCGTAGACGCAACTGACAGGCCGCCAGGGTAGCCTCGAACCGCGGCACCCCAGACTCGCGCTGCGCCTTGGCGAATTCGACGATGAGGATGGCGTTCTTGCACGCCAGGCCGACGAGTACCACGAAGCCGATCTGCGTGAAGATGTTGATGTCCTGATGCGCCGCCAGCACACCGATGACGGAAAACAACAAGCACATCGGCACCACGAGGATGACGGCCAGCGGCAGCGACCAGCTCTCGTACTGGGCGGCGAGCACCAGGAACACGAGGACGACAGCGAGGGCAAACGCGAACATCGCGGTGTTGCCGGTTTCCAGTTGCAGGTGAGCCAGCTCGGTCCATTCGTATTTCATGGACGGCAAGAGTTCGGGCTTCGCCAGTTCCTCGGCAATGGCGATGGCCTGGCCGGAACTGATGCCGGGGCCGGCGTTGCCGTTGATCGCGGCCGCCGGATACATGTTGTAACGCATCACCACGACCGGCCCACTCACGTCACGGACCCGGGCCACGGCGGCAAACGGCACCATCTCCCCCTTGTCGTTGCGAATCTTGAGCTGCTTCAAGTCGTCGATCTGCTTGCGGAAGTCGGCGCTGCCCTGCACGTTCACCTGCCAGGTGCGACCGAATCGGTTGAAGTCATTGACGTAGAGCGAGCCGAGATAGACCTGCAGCGTCGTGAAAATCTCGCTCATCGAGACGCCCAGCGACTTCGCTTGCAGCCGATCGATGTCGAGGTAAAGCCACGGCGTGTTGGCGCGGAAGCTGGTGAAAAGGTCTTGCAACCCCGATTCGGGATCAACGGCGGCCGTCCCCTTGCTCTTGTCTCCTGATTGCTGACCATTTCCGGCGGCGACGATATTGTCGGCGACGGTTTGCAGCGTGGTTAGACCGATGTCGCCGCGGTCCTCGATCATGATCTTGAATCCGCCTGCGGTGCCGAGGCCATCGACGGGGGGTGGTTCGAAGACATTGACGACGCCTTCGCCGATTTCGTCCTGCAGGCGTTTTTGCAGGCGCGCGGCCAGCGCCGGCCCGGACAAATCGGGATCGAGGCGATGGTGAAAATCGTCGAGCATCAGATACATGGCGCCGAAGTTCGGCGCATTCGCATTCATCAAGATCGACTGGCCGGTGATCGCGACGGTGTGTTTGACGCCTGGCGTCTCCTGGGCGACCGCTTCGATTTGTGCCATGACCAAGCGCGTCCGCTCCGAGGACGCAGCATCGGGCAGTTGCACATTCACCAGCAGAAAGCCCTTGTCCTGGGCGGGTATGAAACCGGTCGGCGTCTGGTTGAACGTCCAGTACGTCAGCCAGAGGAGGCCACAGTATCCCAGCAGCACGGGCACGCTCAGAACCAGGAGGACGCCGACGCTGCGGGCGTAAAGGCCGGTCGCGAAATCGAAGGCGAGGTTGAACCAGCCGAATAGTGCGCCAAGCAAGAAGTTGAGCGGTCTGCCAAAAAGCCAACCAGCGATGATGCCTCCCAGGATGCCTAGCAACGATGGCAACCAAGCGGAGACGTTGCTGGCGAGGTTCTCACTTTCGATATGCTCGACGAGCGACGGCGCCACCAGCGACTTGACCGCCATGTATCCCGCCCACGCGCCGAGCAGGACGAACGCGAAGCGCGGCAGCGTCTGATACACGCCCTTGGTCCGAGGCTTCAGCAGCAGCGCGGAAAGTGCAGGGCTCAGCGTCAGGGAGTTGAACGCCGAGATCAGCGTCGAGACGGCAATCGTCAAGGCGAACTGGCGGAAGAACTGGCCGATGATGCCGCTGATGAACGCGCACGGGATAAACACCGCGATCAGAACCAGGCCGATGGCAACCACGGGGCCGGAGACTTGCTCCATCGCCTTGATGGTCGCCTCGCGCGGGGCCAGGCCGTGCTCGATGTGATGCTCGACGGCCTCGACGACGACGATGGCGTCATCGACAACGATGCCGATCGCCAGCACCAATCCGAACAAGGTGAGATTGTTGAGGCTGAACCCCATCGCCGCCATGACGGCAAAGGTGCCAATGATCGCCACAGGGACGGCCACCAGCGGGATGAGGGCCGAGCGCCAGTTTTGCAGGAACAAGAGCACCACCAGCGCGACCAAAATGACGGCATCGCGCAGGGTCTTGAAAACCTCGTTGATCGATTCATTGATGAAGGGGGTGGTGTCGTACACGATCGCGTAATCGACCCCCTGCGGGAAGCGCGATTTCAGCTCTTCCACCTTCGCCCGAACGAGCCGCGCGACTTCCAGCGCGTTGGAGCCGGGGAGCTGGTAGACGGACAGCGCGACGGATGCTTTGCCATCCATGGTGCAGGACTGGTCGTACCCTTGGGCGCCGAGTTCGATGTGGGCGACGTCGCGGAGGCGGACGATGCCGCCGCCGGCATTGGTTTTCAGGATCATCTCGCCGAACTCTTCCGGGTTGGCAAGCCGGCCCATCGTCGTCATGGTGTACTGAAACGCCTGCCCCGAAGGCGTCGGCGGCTGGCCGAGCTGCCCCGCGGCGACCTGCACGTTCTGTGCCTGCACTGCCAGCACCACGTCATTGGCCGTCAGCTGGCGAAATGACATCTTCCCCGGATCGAGCCAGACACGCATGCTGTAGTCGCGCTGCCCCATGTAAGAAATATCGCCTACCCCCGGCAAACGCGACAGTTCGTCCTTGAGTTGAATCGTCGCATAGTTGCTGAGGTAAAGACTGTCGCGCCGGCCATCCTCGGAGAAAAGGTTGACGATCATCAACACGTTCGGCGATTTCTTCTTGACGGCAACGCCGCGCCGCTTGACGAGATCGGGCAGGATCGGCTGGGCCAGCGCCACCTTGTTCTGCACCAGCACCTGAGCAATATTCAAATCGACGCCATGATGAAACGTGATTGTCAGCGAGTACGAGCCGTCGTTCGTGCATTGCGACGACATGTACATCATGCCTTCGACGCCATTGACTTGCTGCTCGATAGGAGCCGCCACCGTGTCGACGACGACCTTGGCATTGGCGCCAGGATAGATGGCCGACACCTCGACCGTGGGCGGCGTGATGTCCGGATACTGCGCGATCGGCAAGGACCGCAGCGCGATCCCGCCCGCCAGCACGATGAGGATCGATAGAACGGAAGCGAAGATCGGACGATCAATAAAGAAGCGGGTAAACATATGAGACTATTTGCTCCCTGCGCTGACATTATCACTAATGCGGGAGGGCGAGGCTCCTGACGAGCCGGTCCCTTCGGAGATCTGGTCCTACAAATAGCGTCTCGCGGGTTCAGGCTCGGCAGGAGCCTCGCCCTCCCGGTCCAAGCCGCGCTCATGGTGGCGTTTTGGGTAGCAAACGCGCCGATTGTCGAAATAGATACGCA
>DASRSQ010000709.1:0-3828 GCA_035656475.1 Gemmataceae bacterium
AGCCCCAATTCTCGCGGAATGGTCCCGAAGGTCAGCTTCCAAAAATTCGCGATCCCTCAGCTAAGCCTTGACGGGACACTAGGAACCCTGGCTAATCTCGCCGCATCCGCGACAATAGCACGGTTGCCTGCCTTCGCATCCTTTCGCTGGAGTTCGTCATGCCGACGCTTCGCACATGCCTCGTTGCGATTCTGTTTGTGAGCTCGCTTGGCTCCGTTGTCGCTCAGGAGAAGAAGAGCGTCGAGCAACTGGCGGCCGAGGCGAAGGAATCGATCGCGGTGTTGCTTTACACCGGCCGCGACGGCAAGCAACAAGGCCTCGGCACCGGCTTCGTCATCTCCGCCGACGGGCTCATCGCGACCAACCTCCACGTTATCGGCGAAGCCCGGCCCGTCACCGTCCAGCTCGCGGATGGCTCCCGGCACGAGGCGACCGTGGTGCACGCGTCGGACAAGAAGTTCGATCTTGCCATCGTCAAGATCGATGCGAAGAAGAAGCTGACGCCGTTGCCGCTGGGCGATTCGGGGAAGTTGAAGCAGGGGCAAGCGCTGGTCGCGCTCGGACATCCGCAGGGCCTCGAGTACAGCGTTGTCGCCGGCGTGCTATCGGGCAAGCGCGACTTCGACGGCGTGTCGATGCTGCAGCTTGCGATTCCGATTGAGAAGGGCAACTCGGGCGGGCCCGTCCTCGACAGCGATGGCAAGGTGATAGGCATCGTTACCATGAAGTCGCTCGTCACCAACAATCTCGGCTTCGCCGTTCCGGTCAACGCGCTCAAGAAGATTCACGATCGGCCCAACCCGATTGCCATGGCACAATGGCTGACCATCGGCGCTCTCGATCCGACTGAATGGAAGACGATGCTCGGCGCCCGCTGGCGGCAACGCGCGGGACGCATCCTCGCCGATGGCGCGGGCACCGGCTTCGGCGGCCGCACGCTCTGCCTGTCGCAACGCAAGCCGCTCGCGTTGCCGTACGAGCTGACCGTGACCGTGAAGCTCGATGACGAACGCGGCGCCGCCGGCCTTATCTTCGGCGGCGACGACGGCATCCGACACTACGGCTTTTACCCTACCGGCGGCAAGATGCGCCTCACTCGCTTCGACGGCAGCGATGTCTTTTCCTGGAAAATCCTCCACGACCAGAAGACGGCTGCGTATCGGCCCGGCGACTGGAACATCATCAAGGTCCGGCTCGAGAAGGACAAGTTCATCTGCTACATAAACGACGTCAAGATCACCGAGCTGAGCGATCCGGACTACTACGGTACCACCGTCGGCCTGGCCAAGTTCCGCGACACGGTGGCCGAGTTCAAGAAGTTCCAGGCCGCCCCGAAGCTTGCCGGCAGCAAGATCAACGGCGACTTCCGTGCAGCCTTCGAAATGAATCTCGCAAAGATCCCGCTCGATGGCGAAGCGAACGCCAGGGAGCTAGCGCCGCTGCTCAAGTCCCCCGCCGACAGCCAGGCGCTGTTGCGCGACAAGGCGCGGGCGCTCGAGAAGCAGGCCGAGCAACTCCGCAAACTCGCGGAGAACGTGCATCACGAACGCTGTGTCGCCGAACTCGCGGAGTTGTTCAAACAGCCGGACGCGAAGATCGAGCTGGCAACAGCGGCGCTCATGATCGCGCGCTTCGACAACGAGGAGCTCGACGTCGATTTCTATCGCCAGGAGATCGACCGCCTGGCCCGCATGGTGCGCGGCAAGATCGCCAAGGACGCGAAGCCGCAGGCGGCAATCGAGGCGCTCAACAAGTTCCTCTTCCAGGAACGCGGCTTTCACGGCAGCCACAGCGATTACTATTCGCGCTCGAACAGCTATCTCAACGAGGTGATCGACGATCGCGAGGGGTTGCCGATCACGCTGTCGTTGTTGTACATGGAGATCGCGCGGCGGCTTGATTTGAAGGTGGTCGGCGTGCCATTGCCGGGACATTTCGTGGTGCGGCACGAGCCGAAGGAGGGAGAACCGCAGCTCATCGACGTGTTCGCGGGCAAAATCATCACGCGCAAGGAGGCGGAGGCGAAGGTCAAACAGGTGACGGGCCAGCTGCCGACGGAGAAGAATTTCACGGCGGTGACGAAGAAGGCCTTTGTCATTCGCATGCTTCACAATTTGCTGAATGTTGCGGAGTCGGAAAAGGACGGCGTCGCGATGCTGCGTTATCTGGACGGGATACTTGCAGTCGATCCGGAGTCGCACGAGGAGCGCTGGATGCGGGCGGTGTTCCGCTTCCAGGCGGGACAGCGCGTCGGGGCCCTCGCGGATTGCGAGCAGATCATTCGCGCCGATCCGCCGGGCATGGACCTGGACCGCGTGCGCGAATTGCGGCGGCTGTTGCAGAAGCAATAGGAGATGCTAAGTCTGATTTCAAAGAAGTAATGTGGCATGTCCTGAGTGCCTGCCCTTTTCGACGTGCTTGAAACGCAATCTTTGTGACGGCACGAGGTTACCGTGACGCGATTTTAGACGGCATGTAGGAATGCCGAAGTGGTCTCGACGAGGCTGCTTGTTTGCACAGCGAGAGCAATCATGACGCATGCGTTTGATTGCAGGAGCCCTTGACGACTACCCTTCGTCCGAGCTGGCGCCGCGATCGACTTGAAGGCCAAGAGCATTCAACTTCCTCCGAAGGGTCGCGCGGGTGATCCCCAGGATCCTCGCCGCTTTGGAAAAATTCCCCCTGTGTGACAGAGAATCTTCGTGAATAAGTGCCTGTCGGCGAGAGCCTGGTAATCCGCATAGAGCGTGATCGAATCTGCCTGGAGCACGGGCGGGAACGATCACAGACGAATCGGCGGCGCGCCGAGAAAGTGACGGCGAAACCCGCAAAGAGCGATTGAACCGTGGCCCGCGATACATTTGACCTGAATCCGGCATCGCCTTTTCGTCTGGACTTGACCGTCTGGACGTTGCGACGTCGTACGCATAACGTTGTGGACCGCTGGGATGGCACTACCTATCGCCGGGTGGCCGACTCCTGCGGGCCCCGGCCTCTCGCTCTGCGGATCAATGGCGAGGGCCGGGACATGTAAGTTCGTGTGCTTCTCTTCCTGGCCATTGAATGCGTCTCCTGACCTGGAATTCTGCGGAATTCTCCGAAATCGCTTTAAGTCAATACGCCCGGAGGGAGTCGAAACACCCCATCAAAACCCTGGGAAAACGCCAGTTTTCAGGGCAGGCGGCGCAGAATCCGGCGCACTTTCCTCGGTTTTCGATCCAATCGACCCGGATCTGCAACGCATCTGCGATGCCTGGCCGGCGCTTCCGCCGGCGCTCAAGGCGGGCATCCTTGCGATGGTAAACGATTCGTCGAGGCGTGAATGATCGATCAACCATGTTTGCCCTCCCGGGACGCTGGCTACTTCACGGATTCCACGCGGATCGGTGAACGCACTGTTTGCTAGTTCGTCATCGCGCGTCGCACATCAAACTTCTTGACGTGCGCGGAGCCGACGATGTCAAGACGGAATGCAACGGACTTTCGCGGTCCCACGGTCACTGCCACATCATATTCACGAGGCTCCCGCCATTCCTCCGCATCAATCCACAACGTGAGCTTGCTAATCGTCGCGTTGGTGTGATTGTGGATCGTGCCGTATAGAAAGCCAGTGTCGGCTACTCTGGAAAGTGTCACATCCAAGCGAGCGAGATCCGCTGGGGACAATTCAGGCGGAAGTGCTGGCTTGGAGTTATTCCCAAATGTTGTGGATGAGCGCCGGATCAGGCGGCGTTCTCGGTTGCTTTTTCCCCATCGATAAACTTCACGCCTTGAATCACGTCCGGTAGCAGCGCGAAGCCGTTTAGCTTTCGCCAACCTTTCTTGGCG
>DASRSQ010000710.1:0-3314 GCA_035656475.1 Gemmataceae bacterium
GACTCACGGTCGGTCCGGCTGCGATCAGGCCGAACGCGCCTTGCCGGAACGATTCGGCGCCGAGATTCGACGTCATGATGACAACCGCGTTCGAGAAGTCGGCGACGCGGCCGGCTTCGTCGGTCAGGCGGCCCTCGCCGAGCACCTGCAGCAACAGGTCGAACAGCAGCGGATGGGCCTTCTCGATTTCGTCGAGCAGCAGGACACTGAACGGTTGTTCGCGAATGCGCGCCGTCAGGTGCCCTTCGCCGAGGAAGCTGCCGCCGATCAGGCGATTGACGGCACTCGGGTCGGCGTATTCGCTCATGTCGAAGCGCGTGAGCCGTTCGCGCGAGCCGAACAGATATTCGGCGAGAGCCTTGGCCATCTCGGTCTTGCCGACGCCGGTCGGTCCGATGAACAGCAGCGATGCAATCGGCTTGCGCGGCCGCGTCAGGCCAGCCTTCACGGTCGCCAGCAGATCGACGACGAGATCGAGCGGCTCGGTCTGTCCGATGACGCGCTCGGCGAACCATGTCCGCGCCTTCGGCAGATCGAGCGGCACCGTCTCATCGAGCAGGCTCAGCGGCAGCCCGGTTTCGCGCGAGAAGGCGCGCGTCACATCCTGGGCCGTCAGGATTCCCTCACCCCCAGCCCCTCTCCCAGAAGGAGAGGGGAGAAGGATGCTGCGGTCGAGCATCAGATTCTGCAGGAAACGCAACGGCCGACCGGGATACGCGGAGTACGTCGCATAGCGGCGATGGAGTTGGTCGAGCTTGTCGAGACCGTCGCCGTTGATCGGCACCGCGATGCTCGGGAACGCCGTCGCAACCTGCGAGAAGATCCGCTTCGCCGTC
Source organism: Gemmataceae bacterium (assembly GCA_035656475.1). Taxonomy (GTDB): domain Bacteria; phylum Planctomycetota; class Planctomycetia; order Gemmatales; family Gemmataceae; genus SIAQ01. Next base: position 837 of record DASRSQ010000710.1, read on the forward strand.
TCGCGCGGCGGCTCGGTCACCGGAATCTGCGCGAACGTCGCCAGCAGGTGCGGCTCTTGCCGTTCGATCAACGGCAACTGCTCGGGCGTGCATTCGGCGATCGTCAGCAAGTCACCACGGCTTAGATACGGCCGCAGAAACGACGCGATGCCTTGCGATTGATGCTCGCTCTTGCCGACCTCCATGAGTTCGAGAAGGTTGCCGACATGGAGGATGGCACGTAACCGCGATGCTTCGCGCCAGAGGTTGGCGGCGCGTTCTTGCCACATGCCGAAGCCCGACATGCCGGCGACCAGGCGCGCGCCGCTGGTGGCCCAGAACGGCGTCACGCCGAGGCCGAACACGGCGCGGCGGCGCACCATCTCGTGCACCGCCGCCGTCTTGCCGACGCCGCTCGGCCCGACGAGCAGCACGCTGCGTGGCTCGTTGCCGGTCAGCGTTTCGATGAGCCGTTGGATCAGCGAATCCATCTCATAGGCGGGGCGCAACGGTTCCGTTGTCAGGTCGACGCCGACTTCGCTCAGCACCGACTTGGGCCGATCGCGCTCGTCGGCCAGCTCGCGCGCGTGCTCCTTCGGCGTCTTGATCTCGATCGAGCAATCGAGCGGCACGATCTGGACTTCGTTGCAGCGCGCCAGCCAGATCAGGCATTCGAGCGACGCATTCGTCTTGTCGCGCATGAGAGCAGTGCGGACATGGCTGACCAGCGTCGTCTCCAACGTCTCGGGTTTGCTGGCGCATACTTCGATGCCGAGCGCCGGCACGAACGCGATGTGCATTTCGGTGGAGGCGAGGTCGTCGCCGCGCTGCGGGCCTGGATGCGTCCAGCGCACGACGGGCAAGCGCAGCGTCACGGGTTCTTCCCAGGCATTCGAACGGACGCCGGGCTTGAGGGAAATCTCGATGTGCCCGGGCTCGGCCTCTCCCGGCAGCCGACGCCGTGACCATTCCAACGGTGGCGATTGCAGCACGAGGCGCGTCAGCAGATTCTTGATGACGCGGTTCAGCCGCGCGGGATCGTCGCCGAGGCAGGAAACCTCGGGAAAGAAGAGCATCTCTTCCAGAAGCACATCGTCCCCCAGCGACTGAACGACCGCAGCCAGGCGAAAATCAATGGTCGGCATCGCGCCCCGCTTGAATCGGATGATGTTTCACGTCAGGTAAGGAGCATCAGACAGCCGCCCGGGTTCAGAATCAAGCGAAATTTATCGCTAAGGGCTCACTGACGACCGATACGCCGCGGAGAAAATGTTCTCGAGCAATTCAAACGGAACACTAATCGAACACTAATCGAACGCTAATCGTGACTAGGTAATTCTGATTAGTTTCGGATTGGTGTTCGATTAGTGTTCCAAACGCATTTAGGACCTGGCCGCCTCCGTTGCGTGACCTTCCCTCATGCGATGCATTGTGATCGATATCATTCCTCTACCAGCACGCACATTTTGGAGCAGCGACCTTGGACACGCGATTCGCCAATGGATTCGATCACGCGCAGGCTCGGGCGGCGATGATGCTCGATCCGAATGTCAGCAACCTCAACACGGGCTCGTTCGGGCCGTTGCCGCGCGTCGTGTTCGAGCGCGTCACGCAACTGCGGCACCGGCTAGCGGAGGAGCCGATGGATTTCCTGTTGCGCGAAATGCCAGGACATCTCTGGCACGCGCGCGAAGCACTGGCGGCGTTTCTGCACACGGATCCGCGCCGGCTCGTCTTCACCGCCAATGTGACGACGTCGATGAATATCGTGGCATCGAGCCTGGCACTCGCCGCGCCGGGCGAGATCCTGTTGACCGATCATGAATACGGCGCGATGCACTGGTGCTGGGAGCGGGCAGCACAACGCCTGGGGCTGACGATTCGCACTTTTCCGTTGCCGATCCTCGCGCGCGAGCCGGGCGAGATCGTCGCGGCGGCCTGTGCGGCGATGACGCCGCGGACGCGTTTGTTCTTCTTCAGCCATGTCCTGTCGCCGACTGGCCTGGTGCTGCCGGCGCAGGCACTTTGTGCCGAGGCTCGGCGGCGCGGCATCATCTCGGTTGTCGATGGCGCCCATGCGCCGGCGATGGTGCCGGTCGATCTCGATGCCATCGATGCCGACTTCTATGGCGCGAACTGTCACAAATGGTTGCTTGCCCCGACCGGCGCTGGCTTCCTCTGGCTGGGCCGCGGCAGCGAGGATCGATTGCAGCCGTTGCAGGTGAGCTGGGGCTGGCGGCCCGATCGCACGCAGCTCGATCAGCGCGACGAGGCCGGCTCGACGCCACGCATCCGCTTCTACGAATTCGAAGGCACACGCGACATCTGCCCCTGGCTGGCGATTCCGTCCGCGATCGAATTCCAGCAAGCGCTCGGCTTCGACGTGATCCGCCAGCACAACGAGCGGCTCGTGCAACATGTGCGGGCGCGCTTCGCCGAGATCCCGGCGTTGAGCCTGGCGATCCCGACGCATCCGAAGCTGCACGGGTTTCTGACGTC
>DASRSQ010000711.1:0-1892 GCA_035656475.1 Gemmataceae bacterium
CATCGCCGTGACGGGAGTCATGGTCATCGATACGTTCCATGCCAGTATCGTCGCAATGCGGCAGTGGAGCTGGAACACACGCTATGTCGTCTGCGTGTTCGGTCTTCTGGCCGCGATCGACTGGGCCTTCCTGGCTTCCAACTCCCTCAAGATCGTGGAAGGGGGCTGGCTGCCCCTCTTCATTGCCGGCGCCATCTTCCTCGTGATGGAAACCTGGCGTCGCGGCCGGCGCGAGCATATGGACATCGTTCGCAACGAATCCCTGCCACTCGACCTGTTTCTGGAGCGCGCGGACAAGACGCCTCATCGCGTCGCGGGCACTGCGGTATTCATGAATGCGCGCAACGACGTCGTGCCGAGTTCGCTGCTCCACAATCTCAAGCACAACAAGGTGCTTCACGAACGCGTGCTGCTACTGCATGTAGTCGTCGAGGACACACCCTTTGTAAAGCCCGACAAGCGCGTAGAAGTCGTCAAGCTCGGGAAGGGCTTCTACAACGTCAAAGTACATCACGGTTTCTTCGAAACGCCGGACGTGCCCCAGGCGCTCAAGCATGCACGGTCTTTCGGCCTTGCCGTGGATGTCGAGCACACGACGTTTTTCGTGGGGCATGAAACGCTGGTCCCGTCGCAGCATCCGGTTCTCGGCCGCTGGCGGACGTGGCTGTACATCCGACTGGCTGCAAATGCGCTGTCGCCGGCACGATTCTATTGCCTGCCTCCAAATCGCGTGATCGAGCTGGGTGCCCAAATCACGATCTGAATTCGGCTAGACGCCGGGAGGGATCGTCCGGTCCCGTTCCGACGAAATGGGACGTGTCGGAGCCTTCCATGAACAAATCGGCCGCGGATGGTTTGCACAGGCTATCGCTTGAAGAGTCCGGGCAGCCCAATTTGGAACCGGAAGTCAAGATCGCGCGGATGAAGCGGCGCGCCGCCCTGACGCTGGCTGCCCTCGGCGTCGTGTACGGGGACATCGGCACGAGCCCGCTCTATGCGCTCCGCGAAACCGCTCTATCCGCAGGCGGACCGTCTCCTTCGCATGCCGCGGTCATGGGGGCCGTATCCCTGATATTCTGGTCGCTCATGATCGTCGTGACGCTGAAATACGTCGTTCTGATCATGCGTGCCGACAATGATGGCGAAGGTGGCGTCCTGGCCCTAGCCGCCCTGGCGCACAGGGCGCCCGGCCTCGGGCGGAAGGCGAAGACCACCATCGGACTGGCAGCGCTCCTCGGACTCGCCCTGTTTTTCGGCGACGGCGTGCTCACACCGGCGATCTCCGTGCTGAGCGCCGCCGAGGGATTGAACGGCACGCCTCTGGAGCCCCTGGTGATGCCATTGGCGCTGCTCATCCTCGTCGGCCTTTTTGCCATTCAATCGCGCGGCACGGCAGGTGTGGGCCGGCTCTTCGGTCCGGTGATGGTTGTCTGGTTTCTGGTACTGGCAATTCTTGGATGCACGGCGATCCTTCGGGCGCCGCAAATCCTGTACGCGACCAATCCCGCCTATGGAGTGGCTCTGTTTCTCGCCGAACCCTGGACAGCCTTCGTGGCACTCGGTTCCGTGGTGCTGGCCGTCACGGGCTGCGAAACCATGTACGCCGACATGGGCCATTTCGGAAAGCTTCCGATCCGGCTCGCGTGGCTCGCAATCGTGCTGCCCGCGCTCCTGCTCAACTATTTCGGACAGGGAGCAATGTTGCTTCTGGCTCCGGCGAAGACGCCATTCGCCTTCTATTCCGTGGCGCCCGCCTGGGCCCACTATCCTCTCGTGGCGCTCGCCACCATTGCGACCATCATTGCCTCGCAAGCGGTGATCTCGGGCGTCTACTCGATCACCAAGCAGGCCGTTCAGCTCGGCCAGCTGCCGCGCATGGAAATCCGCCGCAC
>DASRSQ010000712.1:0-5782 GCA_035656475.1 Gemmataceae bacterium
CCTCGCGAGATCGGCCGCCCTGGCCGCCGCATTATGCTTGAATGTTCCAGGGAGTCGGTTCGCCCATCATCGCGCGTCAATGGGCAAGAAACTGCGCCCTGTTCGGTGGGCGCGTGGAGCCTGCCGCCGTACTGCCTGCACCGGCGAGCTTGTTGACGAGTTCGGTATCCTTCGCGAGATCGGCCGCCTTGGCCGCGTGCACCACCTTGCCATCATCAAGAATATAGGCACGGTCGGCAATCGACAGGCACAGCGGCGCATTCTGCTCGATGAGCAGGACAGAAAGGCCCTCCTCACGCATCCGCTGCACCACCTTCATCACTTCACGCACGATTAGAGGCGCAAGCCCCTGGCTCGGCTCGTCCAACAGCATGATGCGCGGATTGAGCAAAAGCGGGCGCGCAATCGACAACATTTCCTGTTCGCCGCCGGAAAGCTGCCGGCCAAGTTGCGACTTGCGCTCGGCAAGCCGCGGGAACAGCTTCCAGACGCGCTCCAGATCCCAAGGCCCGGGCCGCGCTTGCGGTACCTTCAAATTCTCCAGCACCGTCAACTGGCCGAAGATCTTGCGGCCCTCCGGCACATAACCGACGCCGAGGCCGGCGATCCGGTGTGCAGGCCAATGCGTCGTGTCCTTGCCGAAAATCTCGACCCGACCCTGCCGAGGTGGAGTCAAGCCGACCAGGCTGCGCACGGTTGTCGTCTTGCCGGCGCCGTTGCGGCCAAGTACGGCAACGATTTCGCCTTCGTTCACTTCAAGCGACACCCCGTGCAGGATGTGGCTCTTGCCGTAGAAGGAGTGAATGTCGGTGGCGCGTAGAACGGTCGTCGTCATTCGATCGATCCCAGATAAGCGGCGCGCACTTTCGGATCCTTCGAGATCGCATCCGGAGTCCCATCGGCCAGTACCCGGCCTTGATCGAGAACCGTGATGTGCTGCGCGATTCCAAACACGATATCCATATCGTGCTCGATGAAAAGAATACTCATGTCCTGCTCCTGATGCAGGCGGCGTATCAGATCCACCATGTGATCGGTTTCACTGTCACCCATGCCGGCCGTCGGCTCGTCCAGCAACAAGAGTCGTGGGCGCCCGCTGAGCGCGACAGCAACCTCCACGACTCTTTGATCGCCATGCGCCAGTTCGCCCACAATGCGATTGGCCTTGCTCCGAAGATTGACGATATCGAGAAGTTCGATAACGCGATCATTGACGACCGCGCGTTCGCTCCGGCTTATCCAGGGTTTCGCATTCAGTTTGGCGGCGGTCTCGACACCGACGCGAACGTTTTCGAAGACGCTGAGATCGGGAAGGATTTCAGTTATCTGAAATGTGCGAATAATCCCCTTCGCGACCCGATCGACGATTGTCTGCTCGGTGATGTCCTCGCCTTGAAAGATGACCTGGCCGGACGTCGGCGGCAGCAGTCCGCTGATCAGGTTGAAGAACGTCGTCTTGCCGGCTCCGTTCGGGCCGATCACGGCGCGCATTTCGCCTGCACGCATTTCAAAGGTGACGCCATCGACTGCCTTCAGGCTGCCGAAATGGCGGGAAACGTTTTCCATCCGCAGGAACGGCGTCTTCAGCTCCCGCCCCGTGGATTTTGCCGCCGGCGCGGCCTCTTGTGTTGCCGCAGCGCTCATATTGCCTCCGCCCGGCGTGTGAAGATGCCGAGAACGCCTCTCGGGAACAGCAGCACAATCGCAACGAAGATCATGCCGATAAACGTCATCCAGTTATCGGTGATACTCGAGAGATAGTCCTGCGCGACGACAAAGATGATGACCCCGATCAGCGGGCCGAAGAAACTGCGCATGCCGCCGAGAATGATCATGATGACGAAATTGCCGGACAGGATCCAATGCAAATCCTGGGGCGAGGTGAAGTTGAACAGAAGCGCGTTGGGCGTGCCGGCAAACGCGGTGATGAAGCCCGCAATGGCAAACGCCGCCCACACGTAACGCTCGACCCGGATCCCAAGGAATTCCATGCGCCGACGATTCTCACGAATTGCAACCCACGTGTGACCCAGTGGGGATTGCAAAATCACCCACATGATCGCGACTGCGATCGTGAAGCACAGCAGAACGAGATAATAGAAGGCTTCGCCGGAAGATGAGATCGGAATAACAATCGAGCCGAGGTGGATGTCCTGCCGGCTGAAGCCTGCCAGACCATCCTCCCCGCCTGTCACGTTGTTCCAGCGGACCATAACGAAATAAAACAACTGGCCGATCGCGATCGTGATCATCGCGAAGTAGATGCCGCGGCGGCGCATGACGAGCGGGCCCAGAATCGTTGCCGCAATACCGCCGACGAGCGTACCGACGAGAATCGCCAGCGGCGTGCTTAGCGCAAGATATTTGAGCGTCATGCCGGCACCATAGGCGCCGAGGCCGAAATAGGCCGCCTGACCAAAGGAAAGGCCGCCCGTAAAGCCCAGGACGAGGTTCAACCCCATAGTCGCGATCGCGTATATGAGAACCTTTGAGCCGAGAGCCGTATAGCCGCCGATCGCCGTAAGCCACCACGGCAGCAGGAGTAGTGCGATCCACATCGCCCCGACAGAGAGCGCGCGCGTCATTCGAAAAGCCCCTCTTCACCGAAAAGTCCGCGTGGCCGAACGACAAGCACGATCAGCATCATCAAATAAATGACCGCTTCGCTTGCCGCCGGGTAGTAAGTCGTGACGAGGCCCGCGGCCAGGCCGATGATGAGGCCTCCCAGGACCGCGCCGAAGAGGCTGCCGACGCCGCCGATGATGATCGCCACGAAGCTTGGCATAATGAGGCTGTTGCCCATCGGTGGCGTGAGGCCGAGAACGCCGGCTGCAAGCACGCCGGCAAGGCCTGCGAAAATGCAGCCGAACCCGAAATTGAGCGCTCGCAGTTTATAGATGTTCACGCCGAGCGCCGATGTCGTTTCGAGGTCGCGCGTGCCGGCACGGATGCGTACGCCGAGCAGCGTGTAGCGCAGCAGCAGATAAAGTCCGATTGCGGCCGCCGCCGTGATGCCCATGACGAAGAGGCGATAGCCGGTGATAAAGAAATATTCGTTGCTGACGGGCGAGTTGATGACGGAAGGAATCTCAAGCGGCAACCCTTGCGGTCCCCAGATCGTACGCGTCATGTCTTCGATGATCAGCGCCAAACCGAATGTAAGCAGCAGGCTGTAGATCGGATCGGTGCGGTTGTAGATCGGTCTAATCAGCACGCGCTCAACCAGCAGACCGATCACGCCTGCAAGCAGCGGCCCCGCAATCAGCGCGCCCCAAAATCCGAGATACGGCGAAAGCGTGTAGGCAAGATAAGCGCCGATGACGAGGAACCCGCCATGCGCCATATTGATTACGGAATTCAAGCTCAGGATCAGCGCCAGGCCGAGTGCCATCAGCGCATAGAAGACGCCCTGAATCAGTCCGTTGAACGCATTGAATAGCAAAAGCTCCATTGTCGGCTCAGTCCCCGCCCCTACAGCGTTTCGAAAATTCGCTTAGGCCATACCGCGCCGCTCTTTTGCAAGAGCGACGCGGTATTTGCCGGTGCACAAACGTGAAGCTAGAGCATCAAGCCGGAAAGTCGAGCTTGCAGCCGGTGTCCTTCAACGCGATCTTGTCGCCAGCAACGATATCCGCGACCTTGAACAGGTTCGGATACTTGCCGTCCTGAAGAATTTCGCCGGGGAATTCGCTCGACATCAGCTGATGGTCGAAATCCCGGAAGTACACCTTGTTCGGCTGCAGCTTGATCTCGGGAGGCAGCTCGAGGCCTTCCAAAGCCTTTGCAACCTTCACTGATTCGAGAGACTTCGCCTTGTTCGCGCCCATTGCGATCGCGTGCAGGCCGGCATAGCCGAACCAGGTCCGCGCGCTGGGATAGGTGCCATCGTTATGGGCCTTTTTGTACGCGGCGACCCACTCCTTGACGTGCGGCGTGTTCGGTTGATCCCAATACCACTCCAGCGTCCACCAGCCGAGCTTCGCCTCGCGCGGAAGAGCACGGAGCACTTCGAGCTCGCTGAGGCCACCGCCGATTGGAAACTTTTTGGTGAGGCCGAATTGCGCGGCCTGCTTCATGCAGTTCACGAGGTCCTGACCGTCAACAAGAACGATCAACACATCCGGCTTCGATTGCTGCGCCTTGATGAGATACGACGAGAAGTCCGTCGTGCCGAGCGGCGACAGCGAGTTGCCGAGCACCTTGCCGCCCATGCCTTCCAGCAACTTGGCGTAGGATCCCTGCAAAGTGTGACCGAAAGCATAGTCCGGCGTGATGAAGTACCACTTGCCGCCGAATTTCTTGTAAAGCGTTCCGGCAAGACCGGCAGCGAGCATGTACGTGGTCGTGCAGATGCGGAACGTGGTCCAGTGGCACTGGGTGCCCGTAACAGGATCGGTGTGGCCGCCCGTCACCATGTACAACACGCCTTTCTCGTGCGCGACCTGATTGACCGAAAGAGCGGTCGCCGACGAGACAGCGCCCATCAGGAAGTTGACCTTGTCCTGCTCGATCATCTTGTGTGCTTTCTGCGCGGCGATGCCGGCGTTCGCACCTTCGTCTTCGGTCACAAGCTCGACCTTGCGGCCGTTGATGCCGCCCTTGGCATTGACTTCGGCGAGGGCCATCAAGGCGCCGCGACGTTCGCTTTCGCCTTCGGCTGCGTAAGTCCCGGTGAACGGATCGTGCATGCCGATTTTGACCGGCGTTTCACCTTGCGCGTACGTCAGAATTGGCGGTGAAAAGACCGCCGTCGCGCCGAGCGCCGCACCTGTCTTGAGGACAGTCCGGCGATCGAGGCCCGTAGGTGTAATCAACTTTTTCATTGTTTCTCCCTTCTCACATGACATTTTGTTGAGATTATAAAACTCGCGGGGGAGCAATGTGACGCCGAACGTTGCCGACGCTCGGACGACGCTGCCCCCCCTAGGGCCTGCATGCTAATGTGCGCCGATGATACGGCGCAAGCAAGAAAGCCTAAATACCGGCTGTTTTCGCATGATGCGATGTTCGAATGCCGTCTCTTGTTTATTAAGCTGTGGGGTGACGCCCATGCGCGGCCTAAACATGCCGCCGGTATAGACTTAAGTCTAAGGCGTGCCACACGGCATCATTAACAGACCAAGCCTCGCGGGGCATGCGTGAGCAGCGCTTCAGATGCCGGCAACGCCGTCAATCAAGACAGGAGACCTCCGTGAAAAGCTATTTGGCAACCATCGGCGTAATCTGGCGGCTGGCGGCTCCCTACTTCAAATCCGAAGACCGATGGCCTGGGCTCATCTTGCTTGGTGCTGTCATCGGGATCGAGCTGTCGATCGTCGGTATCAATGTGCTGCTCAATAAGTGGAACAATGCGTTTTACAACGCGCTGCAGAACAAGAACTGGGACGAGTTCGTCCATCAGCTTATGTATTTCTGCGTTCTGGCGGCGCTCTACATCGTTCTTGCCGTCTACCAGCTTTACCTCAATCAATGGCTCCAGATTCGATGGCGCCGATGGATGACGCAAAACTATCTCGGCGAGTGGCTTGAGGGCGCCAACCATTACCGCATGCAGCTGTTGGGTGATGCCGCCGACAACCCGGATCAGCGCATTTCCGAAGACATCCGCATGTTTATCGAAAATACGCTGACGATCGGCGTCGGCCTGCTGGGCGCTGTCGTCACGCTTGGATCGTTCGTCGTCATCTTGTGGTCGTTGTCCGCGGACGTGCCGTTCCACGTTTTCGGCGTGAACGTCGCCATACCCGGCTATCTCGTTTGGGCGGCGCTGATCTATGCCATC
>DASRSQ010000713.1:0-2224 GCA_035656475.1 Gemmataceae bacterium
GTGCCGACCGGCAAACATGCACCGACACTGCGTTATCGCTGGAACGCGGAAGACGATTTCCAGCCGGCGCCGTTGCAGTCCGACGGCACCGGCGTCTGGACGACGCAGTTGACCGCGTCGCAACTCCGCGCCGGCGTCACCTACAAGATCAGTGCGGGCGATGCCGTCACGCCCGAGTATCAGGTTCGCACGCGGCCGCCAGCGCATGTTGCCAGGCTCGCGATCACCTACACGCATCGGCCATTCCGCAACTTGAAGCCGACGACGCGCATCTTCCCCGATGAGTCGGGCAGCCAACCGATCATTCACGGCCCCGTCGGCAGCGAGGTCGAGCTGATGGTGCATGCGAGTCGCCCGGTCAATTCGGCGTGGGTGCAAGTCGACGGCAAGGAACTGCCGATCCGCATGCTGCCGACTGATCCACAGGCGTTCGCGTGTCTATTCACGTTGAAGAAGCCCGGCCAGTTCCGCATTGGCTTCACGACGCCGGATGGCGAGACTTACGCTGAGCGCGAGTCGCACTCGATCCTCGTGGTCGATGACGATGCCCCGAAGGTGGTGCTGACGCAGCCAGGCATCGATGTGTCGTTGCCGGAGGACGGGACATTGCAAATCGCCGGCGATGCGGTGAGCGCGGTCGGGATCAAGAGCATGATGCTGCATCTGCGCGTCGTCGATGGGCCGGACAAGGCGCTGAAGCTGTCGCCGCTGGCGTTCCGCGACGGGAAGTCGTTGCAGTTTGACGATGGCACCTATCCGCTGGAGGTGCCGTACCAGGCGGTGGTGCTGCTCAATCAGCTCAAGTTTGACAAGGGGATCCATCTGTTGCCGCCAGGGACCGTGCTCGAATACTGGCTGGAGGCGACCGATAGCGCCGACTATCCGCAAGCGACCGGCAATGTGGGGCGCAGTCAGCCGTTCAAGGTCACGCTGTTGCCCAAATCGAAGGAACCTGTCGCGGAAGAGAAATCTCGCAATGACGCCCTGGCGAAGCAGAAGCAGTTCGATGACGAGCAGCAGAATCAAAAGAAAAAATCGAGCGGTGGTTCGGGGGGCACGAACCCGCAGCAGTCGCTGAATCAGATTGAGAAGGAACAGCAGGCGGCGAACAAAAAACTGAATGACGCGATGAAAGATAAGAAGGACAACCAGCAGCCAGGCCAAGCGAAGGGGGCCGAACAGAAGCAGCAGCCAGGCCAAAAGAAGGATGATCCGCAGAACGGCGGCCAATCGTCGCAGCCGCAGCCCAAACCGTCGCCGATGTCGCAACAAAAGGACGCCGGCGGCAACAAGGATCAGGGAGGCGGCAAGGGACAGCAAGGCGAATCGCGCGACAACGGCGAGCCGAAGAAGGATGACGCCTCCAAGGGCGACAAGAAGGACGGCGACGGCAAGGGCGCATCGTCGCCCGGCAAGGATGGCGGCGGCATGGACAAGCAGGAATCCGCCGGCGGAGCACGTGATGGCGGGCCGATGGGAGCGCCGCCACAGGCAGCAAAGGACAACGCGTCGGGCGCCGATGCGCCGACACCGTCGGTCAAGAATCAGGACCCACCCAAGGACGGCAATGCTCCGCAGGGCAATGCCAAGGGGAGCGAGCCGAATAGGCCGCCGGGCAGCAGCAAAGATCCGCAGACCGCGGCGAATCCGCCCCAGGGCAAAAACAAAGGTGGCATGGCCCCAGGCCCGAACAGCGGCGAGGCGAAGCAAGGTCCGCCTGCTCAGGCCAATCCGGGCCAGGCTCGCAATGATCCGGGCAAGGGGGAGCCGAAGGGCTCGAGCTGGGACGAGGTGCTCAAGCAACTGCCGAATTTGCCGCGCGATGACAAGGCCGGCGACGCATCCGGCATGAAGCTCGCTGACATTGCCAAGGGGACCGGCGATGAGCGCAAGCGCGATATCATCGTCGCGATGCTGACGAAGAGCGGTCGCGATCCGAAGACCGGCAAAAAGCAGAAGATGCCGAGCGCCTTCGGCACCGGCGGCAAGACGTTCGGCATCAGCGACGACATCAAGACCACCGCCGCCAATCGCGAGTTCGCCGCCCGCATCGGCCAGATGCAACTCGACGACTGGAAAAGCCGGCTCACTCCCGACCTCCTCAAGAAGGCCGGCATGACCGAGGCCGACTGGCAGCGCTATGTCAAGAATCAGCAGAACTACGACGCCCTGGTACGCCAGCTCAACGCCCGGGCCGCCCGGCAGGCGCTCAAGGAGCTTGATC
>DASRSQ010000714.1:0-8329 GCA_035656475.1 Gemmataceae bacterium
TCCAGGTGCTGGATGCTGAGCGAGGTACCGGTCACGCCCGGGGCGATCGGGAAGCTGGTCGACTGCACCGCCGAAACCTCGGGGATGACACGCATCAGCACGCGGCCGTCCGGTGTGATCGACGGCGTGACCTGAAGGGTGACGCCAACGGTCTTGCGGTTGATGGCGTTGGTGATCGTGCCAGTGGCGGTGGCGTTCGAGCCGGCGTTGATCGGGATTTCGCTGCCGACCGCGATGACCGCGGCCTGCTTGTCGAGCGTCTGGATGCTCGGCCGGCTCAGGACCGTGAGGCGCTCCTGCGTCTTGAGGGCACGCACCAGGGCGTTGACGATGTTGCCCTGGGCGGAGAAGACGAAGCCGCCCACGCCGCTGGTCTGCGAGACGCGGCCAACGCCATAGTTGGTCAGGCCCTGGAAGCCGACACGACTCGGGAAGACGCCGGTGTTATTGGGCAGCGAGTTGAGTGGGCTCAAGAAATTCAGACCTGGAGCGCCGGTGAGGATGTTGAAGGCGCCGAGGCCGGTCTGGGCGAAAGCGTTGGTCGGCGCCGGCGTGGACGTCGTATAGGTGACCGCCGTCGCCGTCGGCGTCAGGCTGCGTTCGAACAGCACAGGCGACTGCAGGCCGATTTCGACGCCGAACTCCTCGTTGCCATTCAGCGTCACCTCGGCGACCAGCACCGAGATCACGACCTGCGGCGGCGTGGTATCGAGCTGCGAGATCATGTGCAGCATCGTGTCGAAGTACATCGGCGTCGCGTTGATCAGGATCGAATTGCTGATCGGCTCGGCAACGACGATGATCTCGCGCTTGGGTTCCAGCGAGTTCGTACCCTGGCCGTAATTCTTGTAGACCTGCGTGTTGACGTTGTTGATGAACGTCGTCAGGGCGTTGACCACGTCCTGGGCCTGGGCGTTGCGCAGGCGAATCGCATGGCTCAAGCGATGCGGGATATTCGCGTCCTCGATGCGGGCGATGATCGTGCCGACGACGAGCAAGTCGTTACGGCTGCCGGCGACGATGAGGCTGTTGGTGCGTTCATCGACGGTGAGGCGCAGATCGATGATGGGCGGCCCATTGGGAATCGTGTTGGCGATGGTAATCTGGATGGGCCGCGTGACGCCCGCCGTGCCTGCCGTGCCGACGCCTCCCTGCTGTCCGCCGGCAGGGCCGACGCCGCCGGCGGCGCCGGCATTGGTCGAGCCGAGGCCGCCGACGCCAAGGAACAGGCGTTGCAGCGTGAGGGCCATCTGCACCGCGTCCGCCTTCTTGAGCGTGAAGATATTGATCTCCATGCGGGCGTTCAGCGGCGGCACATCGAGCTCGGCGATGAGGGCCAGAAGGAGCGGCATCGTTTTCTGCGGCGCGGAGATCACCAGCGCGTTGAGCCGGATGTCCGGGTTGACGCGGATATCTTCGAGGATGCTGGACTCGACCGGTTTGCCGTCCTTGCCCAGGGTGCTGCCGATGAACTGGACGCGCTGGTCCTTGACCATGAGGCCGGTGCCGCCGGGGCCGCCAAGGCTGGAAATGCCGCCCTGTTGGCCGCCGGGGAAGCCGCCCTGGGCGCCCGGGAGACCGGGCAGACCGCCCCCCTGGCCGCCCAAAATGCCGCCTCCGCCTTGCTGGGTCACCGTCGGGCCTTGCTGGGTCGGATTGGTCGTGAGCACGCCGTTGGCGATGGACGCCTGCAGCAATTGGGCCAGATCGATCGCCACCGCGTTCCGCAACGGCACCACGCGCAGCTCCGCCGTCGGGGCGAGATGCGTTTGCGGATTGTCGATGTAATCGAGCAGGCTGCGGATGCCGACCAGGTCAGCCGGCGATGCCTGTACGATAACTGTGTTCGTGCGCGCATCGGCGGTGATGCGGATCGTGTTGTAGTTTTGCAGATCCGGAGGCGTGAAACGAGTCAGGTAAAAAGTAGACAGCGCCTGCGCCACCTGTACGGCCGACGCGTTCTTTAGCGGGAAGTAAACCGGCGAAGCCGTATCGGTCGGGAGCTGATCGAGCTGCTGGATTCGCATCACGATCTCGCCCATGCGCGATTGCGGCGCCGCCACCAAGATCGCGCCGAGACGCACTTGCGGCAACAAGACGATATTCTGCGCCTGCTGCTGTTGCTGCGCACCGCCTTGCTGGCCGAGCCCCTGGAAGATATTGCCGAAACCTTGCTGGCCGACGGCGGGACCGATCTTGAGCGTGTTCGGGCTGACCTGGACGCGCGAGTAGAACTGGTTCAAGGTCGCCGTGATCTGCACCACGTCACCGAAGCGGACCGGCACCATCTGGATCGCGACCGAGGCGCCGGACGCCTTCTCGCGAATAACGCGAATGATCTCGAGCACTGCTTCGAGGTCCGCGGGGTTCGCGGTCCGGATGAGGATCTGGTCGAGACCGTTGAGAACCTCGATCTGCACCGGCAGACGCGGGGCGTTGACCGTGCCTTGAACTTCCTTGGGCGCCTGGACCTTCTCTGGCACGATCGGTTGCAGCTTTTCGTCGGGCTGCAGGTAGCTGGCGAAGTAGAACGGGTTGGCCGTGTAGACCGGGATCACCACGTCGTCGTCCTGGCGACGGGGGAACCGGGCAAGGTTCTGGGCTTCTTCGGCCGGATCATAGAGGACATTCACGATAGCTTCAGCAGGATCGAAGAGGATGGAGGCAGGGTCATCCGTGACCCGTTGTTCGAAAAAATCGGGCCCTTGACTGATTCTGCCGCGCCCGCCGCCTCGTGTTCCGCCACCTCCTCCGCCGCGTATGCCTCCACCTCCTCCGCCGGGTGTGAAGCCGCCGCCTCCTCCGCCGGGTGTGAAGCCGCCGCCACCGCCAAAGCCGCGGAAGCCACCGCCACCGGGACCGCCGCCACCGGGGCCGCCGAAAAGGCCACCGCCACCGCCGCCAATCGGCAGCGTGATGGCGTTGTTTCCGCCAAATCCGCCGCCGCCGCCGAAGTTGTTGAAGCCACCACGGCCGGGGCTGCCGAGGGCGCCGGGAGCGAAGCTGCCGGGGCCGACGTTGTTGAAGGTACTGCGTTGTTGCGAGGCGACCTGCCTGCCGTTGATGGCATCGATTGCCGATTGCAAGACGTAAGGATCGATGTCGGTGACCGGCACGATCTTGACGACCTGCTTGTTCTTGCCGGCCGCCTCGTCGAGCTCCTTGACGAGCGTTTCGAGGTCCTTGTACAAGGTCGTCGGGCAGGCGACGACCAGGCTGTTGGTCGTGTTATCGACGCCGACCGAAAGCACCGAACGCCGGTCGGCAATCGGGTCCACGGTCCGCTGGCTGTTGAAGAAGAACCCGCCGGGCGAACTGGATGCCGTCGTCGAGGTGGCCCGTGAGTTGATGCTGTCGCGGTAGACCTTTTCGATGATCTCGGCGACATTTACCGCGTTGGCGTTCTGCAGAGGTCCCATGACAAAGGTTTTGATCGTGGCGTCGCTCTCGATGTCGCGCCGGTCGAGGCTGGTTTCGAGCAGCCGCCGAATCGTCATCAGATCGATCGGCTTGGCCCGGATCAGGAGCGAATTCGTTCCGGGATCGGCGACAACGCGAATGTTCTCGACGCGGCCGCTCTGCTGTCCGCCGCTGCCAAGCAGGCTGCCCACAATGTTCGGAATGCCCGGGATGTTGATACCGCCGCCACGACCGCCGCCTCCGCCACCCTGGCCTGGTCCCCCCTTGGGACCGTTGAATGCTTCATCGAGGATCTTCGCCACCTCGACCGCGTTGGCCGATTTCAGCGGCTCCACCACGAAGTCGCCGGGGCCCGCTTCGGTGTTGACCAGGATGCGGATCATCTGCTGCATCAGATCGAGCGCCTCGGGATCCTCGCTGGTGATCAGGATGCGATTGCCAAAGGCCATGATGACCACGGGCGGCTTCTTCTTGTTGCCGTTGTTGCCCTTCGGCTGGGATTTGGGATCTGGCTGCAAGGGTTGCAGCGGGATCTCCGGCTGCTGCTGTTTTTCCTCGACGCGCGACACCGGTGCGTAACGCGATAGGCCGGTCTTCTCGTACATCGCCTGCCGCACCACATCGGACGGCATGCGGAGGTTCATCGTCTTCTGCTGCGTCGGCTTGGGCAGCGGCGCCTTTTCCGGCTTGATCGGCTCGTTCTTCCTCGGCGGCAGCTTGGGGCCTCCCGGCAGCACGAGTTGGACTTCATTGTCGCGGATGGTGCCGAAGAGCTGATAGAGTGCCTCGGCCACGGTGGCGCCGGAGCCTTTGTCGAGCGTGATGCTGCGAACGCCGCCGGTGGTCGAACCAATTCCGCCGTCGTAGACCTTGATCGCTGCCTTGACGCCCTTGATCTGCTCGGCGGTGCCACGCAGGCGAATGGCGGTCTGATCAATGTCGGCCTCGATGAACGGGGCGCCGCTTTTCGAATCCGGAAACATCGTCTTGAGCGATTCGGCAAACCGGGTCGGATCGTTCCTGAGCAGCGGCACCAGCTCCATCTCCTGCGGCGGCTCGACGGCGCTGTTGAGCAGCAGATTGATCTCGTAGTGCGTTTGCGGGTCCGCGTAGACGAACAGCCGCGACGGCGGATTCACCGTGATGCGGATGTTCGGGTCGTCCTTGGCGAAGATGTCGGCAAGCGTTTTCGCCATGGCCTCGGCATTGCCGATCTTGACGTCATGATTCTGGAACAACGGCGGGCCAACAATGACGCCCTTGTCCGAAGGACCGCGTTTGACATCGGCCTTGGCGAGCACCTTCTTGGCCTGTTCGATCTTTTCGGTCGGACCGCTCACGAAGACGGTGTTGGTCGACCGGTTGGAAGTGATGGTGGTCAGGCGGACCTTGCGCGAGGTTAGCGGCGCTCCGCCGCTGCCGCCGCCGTCCGGGCGGCCTTTGAAGAACGGGTTCACCGGAGCTTCGGTCTTTTCCGTCGGCGCCGAGGTCGCCTTGCGTTCGATGATTTCGCGCAGATCGCCAAGCGAGTTGCGCAGGAGCAATTCCGCCGCCGAAGCACGGATAAAAACGCACTTGTGAGCGAGCAAGTGGGCGTCTTCGGGCTGATTCTTGTCGTTCGGATCGAACATCGCGATCGGCAGGAAACGCCGCAACGAGAAAACGTCCGCCTGACAGATCAGCGAATTCGTGTCCGGCACCGGCGTGACCTTGGCAAAGTCGCCCAGCAAACGCTTGGCGTGCGGAGCGAATTCTTCGGCGTTCAGGTCTCCCTTGAGCTTGATGATGCACTCCACGACTTCCGTCTTGCCGCGCTGCGGCAGGTCCTCGACGGTCACGCGCGGGATGAGATAGGGAGGAATCGGCTCGTCGGCCGGGAACAGCATCATCGTCGTCTCACGCCGCAGCAGGATGTGCTTGTGCTCGGCGATCAGCATCTCGTTGAGGATGTCGTAGACTTCCGTCAACGTATACTCGCGCGGCTTGCCCTTGGCGTCGGTGACGTTGTAGAAGCTGATCGAGCCGTTCGGCGGCGGGTACTTGCCGGCCAGCGGCAGGTCGACCTGGTTGCAGAACCATTGAATCGCCGTGTTCCATGGCTTGCCGCGCATGTCGAACGAGACCTTCGTCGCGTTCCAGTCGACACGCTTCGACGCGGGTTTGACGATTTTGTCCGTATCGTCTTTCTTCTTTCCCTGACCCTGCGCAATCGATGAAAAGCTCAGGGTGGTGAAAACGAAGCCTGAAATCAGCAGCAGGCTCACGCCAACACGGCGAAAAACGATCATGGCTTCCCCCAGTCTGTAACGCCAAGGACTTCCGATCCGCTGGATCGGCCCCCGTCCCTGGGTTATCCTACATCAGCAACGCGACTCACCGTAGTGATTTGGGCGAGTCAATACCGCATACACCGAAAAAGGAAAGGCGAAGTTGATTAAAAATAGAGGAACCAAACCGGACAGAACGGGCCTGCGCTTCTCTATTCTACTTGGATTTTGACTTCCCGTTCTTCCCCGACTTCCCGGACTTCTTGGCTGGCGCCTCTTCTTCCTTGTCTTGCATCTGCTCCTTTGCCCAGGCGCGGTCCCAGTCCAGGTCCAGGTCATCCATCCGATCGAGCGAGAGCGGCTCCTGGATCGCGTCCTCCAGCGTCTGGCCCAGCTTGATCGTGAACACGTGGTTCTCGATCTGGAAGTGGACCATGCCCGGATCGACGCGCAGCACCTTCATGAAAAAGAAAATGTAATCGCCGGTATCATCGGAGATGCGGCGAATCTGATAGCCCGTCTTCGGATCGGAACTGACCTTAAACTCCTCATTGCGGTAGAACAGGTTGAGCAGATACGCCTCCTGCTGCGACGGCGTCGTCTGCACGAGCCGAATATAGCGAGGAATCTCTCCCGGGCGCTTGGCCGCCGGCGGCGGCGGAGGGGGCGGCGGTTCCGAAGGTCCCACTTTGGTCGTCGGCGTCCAGCCCACGAAGATGTTCTTGCGCGCGATGTCGTCATATTGCCGATCTTCCGGCGTCGGGGCCGCTTTTTTCATCACCACCATCGTGCCGATCAGGCCCCAGCCGGTTGGAGCAAAGCCCGAGCGATTGGCGATGTGGTCGTAGATCATGCACTTCTGATCGACCCCCGGCGGATGACCGGGCATGTTGACGTTTCGCGCCACCAGCATCGTTTCTATCACCATGTTGATGACGAGCGTGTTGTTGCTATTGCTGCTCTTGGCGAACCCCGTATCCACGCGGTCGATGTTCAGGCTGCGAATGCGATGCTCGTACGGGGTGTCCTGCAACAACTCCATCAGCTTGACGAGTTCGGCCAGCTCGCCGCGGGCCGAGATGGTGAACGTCATCACCAGGTGCCCGACGTCCTTGATGCCCTGCGGCGTCGCGGCGGACGGCTTCACCTTCGCCGCCTGCGAGGGAACGATGCTGACAACCCGGAGCTTCGTCTGGGCCATCATCCGTTCGAGATAGGCGCTGTATTCCGACGAGGCATCGCCGGGATTGAGCGGCAGGCTCTTGAGCCGGGCAAGCTCGAGCTTCTTGCGTTCGAACTGAAACGTGTCCCACTTGAGCTGCTCGAGGTCGTTGTCGTCCTTCAGCGCATCGATGGTCTTGTTGTAGGCGAGCAAGGGTTTGACGAACCAAACGACCGTACCGATCACGAAACCGCCGCCCCCCACGACGGCGATCAGGACAATCATCAGCATTCGTTCGCGCGAATTCATGTGCCCGCCTCTCGTTCCCAGGCAGAGCCTGGGAACGAGGGTCTAGCGTTTCTTCATCTGCTGCTTCGCGAAGGCCGTGTCCACCTTCAGCCCATATTCCTCGAGTTCTTCGGTCGTCAGCGGCTCCTCCAGCGCGGCGGCCAATGTTTGACCCAGCTCAATGGTGTAGATCTCGTCCTCCACCTGGAAGAAGACGAGGCCCGAGTCGATGCGGTGCACCTTCATGAAGAAGAAGACGTAGGCGCCGTAGTCGTCGGAAATGCGACGCACCTGGTAGCCCGTCTTCGGGTTCGTGCTGAGCTTGTATTCCTCGTTGCGATAAAAGAGGTTGATCAGGTACGCTTCTTTTTGCGACGGCACCGTTTGCACGAGCTTGATGTACGCGGGAATGTCCCCGGGCGACTTCGTCGCCGGCGCCTTCTCCTTTGCCCGCGTTGGACTCTTCGGGTACTTCTCGATCGGAATCGAGCCCACGAAGACATTCTTGTCCGCGATTCGCGAATAACGGCGATCTTCCGGCGTCGGCGTCGACAGCCGCAGCGCGACGATGTTGCCGATGACGCCCCAGCCGACCGGCGCGAATTCGGCGCGATTGGCGACGAAGTCGTAGGCCAGGCATTGGGTGTTGACGCCCGGCGGGTGTGAGGCGCGATTGTGGTTGCCCGCGACCAGCAGCGTCTCGATCACCATGTTGATGACGAGCCTTTTGCCGGCAGACTTCGTGGTCGCCATGTCGATGCGGTCGACGTTCAGGCTGCGGACGCGATGTTCGTACGGCGTGGTCTGCAGGATCTCCATCAGCTTGATGAGCTGGGAGAGCTCGCCCCGAGCGGTGAGCGTGAACGTCATCGTCAGATGGCCGACGTCCTTGACGCCTTGCGGCGAATTGGCGGCGGGCTTGACCTTGACCGGCGCGGAGGGCACGATGGCGTTGACCGTCAGGCCGCTGCGCTCGATCGACTTTTCCAGGTAGAAGCCGTAAGCGGACTGGGCATCGCTGGCCCGCATCGGCAGGCTCTTGAGCCGGGCCAGCTCCAGCTTTTTGCGCTCCTGCAGGAAAATCAGCCATTTCGTCTCTTCGAGATCGTTCTCGTCGCGCAGAGCGTCAATCGCCTTGTTGTAGGCGACCAGCGGCTTGACGAACCACATGAGCGTACCGATCACGAAGCCG
>DASRSQ010000715.1:0-20787 GCA_035656475.1 Gemmataceae bacterium
CGGGAACCTGATCGTGACGCTGCCCGGGACGAAGCCGGGACCGCGGCGGATGTTCTCGACGCATCTCGACACCGTGCCGCTCTGCGCGGGCGCGGTGCCGGTGCGCAATGGCAAACGCGTGGTGCCGCAGGGGAAGACGGCGCTCGGCGGCGACAATCGCACAGGCGTGGCGGCGCTCGTCACCATGCTCGCGGAGCTCTATGCACAAGATATTCCCTATGGGCCGATGACGGTCGTCTTCACCGTGCGCGAGGAGAGCGGCCTGTGGGGAGCGCGGTCGATCGATCCGCACGAGCTCGGCGATCCGGTCATGGGCTTCAACATCGACGGCGGCACGCCGCGCATGCTCACCATCGGCGCCGTCGGCGCCGACCGCTGGGAGGTCGAGATTTTCGGCAAGGCGTCGCACGCCGGCGTCCATCCCGAACGCGGCATCTCGGCCACCATCGTCGCGGCGCGGGCGCTGGCGTCGATTCACGCGGACGGCTGGTTCGGCAAGATCAAGAAGTCACGCAAGGAGGGGACGTCCAACGTCGGCCCTGTCGGCGATGAGCAAGGCCGCTCGGCCGGGCAGGCGACCAATGTCGTTACGGACTACGTCAAGGTGCAAGGCGAATCGCGCAGCCATGACGCCAAGTTCATCGCCACGATCACGGCCGCGTATCGGCAGGCGTTTCAGAAAGCCGCCCGCGAAGTGCGCGATGACAAGGGGAAGTCGGCGAAGGTGAAGTTTAAGCCATTCCGCAGCTACCATCCGTACGCGCTCAAGGAATCGAGCAAGGTGGTGCAGGCGGCCCAGGCCACCGCGAAAACGCTCGGCTGGGATGCGACGCTCAAGCTATCCAACGGCGGCCTCGACGCCAACTGGTTCACGCGTCTCGGCATTCCGACCCTCACCTTCGGCGCCGGCCAGCACGACGTACACACGGTAGAAGAGTACGCCGACCTTGCCGAATTTGTCGACGGTTGCCGATTCGCCCTGGCGCTGGCGGCACAGACGTAATCCTCCCGTCCCTCGTTCCCAAACGGAATTTGGGAACACACCTCGGGAAACTCCGTTTCCCGGCCCATTTCTGTCCTTGGCGATCAATCTCATCAACAGACTGGACCTCTCGGGAAACGGAGTTTCCATTCGTGCGTTCCCAAACGGAGTTTGGGAACGAGAGGCTGATTTTTTGGCGTCACTCCCCGGCGGCTCTCGCTTGAAGAGGTACAGCGGTCCAAGCATGCGTTCGCGACGCCGGGGCGGCGGCAATGGGCCCGATCATGAAGATCATGCTCAAGGGGCAGCCGGTGTTCCTTTGGTGCCGCGGCTGCGAAGCGGAGGCGCGGGCGCATCCGGATGAGACGCTGCAAAAGGTGCAGAACCTGATGAATCGTCTGAAGAAGTAACGAGGGACAAGGCGAGGGGGACCAAGGATGTCTTACAGACCAACCTTTTTGTCCTGGCAGGCAGAATTGAAGGTCATTGCAATGCATGCTTGCCCCCTCGACTTTTTCTATCGGACATGGCGAGCCGTGCTGTGTGAGCAGCCGGGTTGCGAGCCTAACCCGGCCACTTACGTGGCACGGCTCGCCGTGCGTCGACGGATCAGCTCACTCGTTTGTGAGGTCTTCAATCAGGAACATGTCCTTCTCGACGTCCGTGTCGACTTGATATTCGACACTGGCTTTGCTGAGCTGGTGGAGAATGAATCGCTCCCGCGATTTCGATTCGCAGGGGCCGGGGATATGGCACGGCTTGCCATCGCGGCCGAAGCTGAACTCATCCCCATTGGGTGGTATCAATGCCGGCCAAAAGCATGCGGGCCTCGCGAAAGTCAGCGTGCGGAGAGAAGCCGAGGGCCTGGGCATAAGCAACTGCCCCTTCCACGATCTTGGCGAAATGTGCCGGCGTAACAGAGTGATACCGACCGTTACTTTTGACACAGCGCGATTTCGGTCCCAAAGATTTGATATTTGCCTTGCCCACGCCGCATCGTTGTGGATAACATAAACCCACCCTCCCAGCCCTGCCGATACTAACCGACATCCAGATCAAGGACAGCCCGTGATGTTGACGGTTCTCGGATCCCCGAAGAAATTGTGCGACGGCATCACGCGACGCGAAATGCTCGTCGCCAGCGGGCTTGGCGCCCTCGGCCTGAGCGACTTCTTCCGCTTGCAAGACGCGCAAGCGGCAAATCCGCAAACCAGTCGCGATGAGTTCCGCGGCTTCGGACGGGCCAAGGCGTGCATTCTGCTTTTCCTTTATGGTTCGCCGAGCCAGCTGGAGCTTGCCGATCAGAAGCCGGACGCGCCGGCAGAAATTCGCGGCGAGCTCGGCTCGATCCGCTCGACGCTGCCGGGCTGCGACGTCTGCGAGCTGTTGCCAAACGTGTCGCGCATCATGGACAAGATGACGGTCGTGCGCTCGATGACGCATCCGCATCCGATTCACGGCGTGGCGTACGCAACCACCGGCATCCCGGACATCACCGTGCCGATGGAACTCAACCCGCGCGACGGCCGGCACCATCCGTACATCGGCTCCGTCGTCGACTACCTTTGGCGCAACGGCATCGTCGCCCGGCCTGGCGCCCGGCGCGGTGAGCGAACGCCCGACAATATCGGCTTGCCGTGGCAGTTTTCGAGTCATCGCGTCGGCGAGGTGCCGCGTGCGGGTCCGTACGGCGCCTTCCTCGGCAACGCCTACAATCCGCTCTGGACCGAGTTCAACGGCCGGGCAACCAAGGTCGCGGTCAAGACGCTCGGCGATCAGCAGTTCAATGACGTCGAACCCTACGTCGGCATCTCGAACGATAGCCGATTCTCGCTGGCGTCCGCGACGAACGTTGGCCCGCACCTGACGATCGATCGCCTGAACACGCGCCGCTCGCTGCTGCAGCAATTCGAGCAGGCGCGCCAGGAAGCCGATGCCTCGACGCGGCACCTTGACAGTTACCGCGACATGGCCTATTCGCTGATTGGTTCACGGCACATCCAGACCGCGCTCGATCTCGATCGCGAGCCGATGGCGCTGCGCGACAGCTATGGCATGACGGTCTTCGGTCAGGCGTGCCTGTCGGCGCGTCGATTGGTCGAGGCGGGAAGCAAGTTCGTCAGCGTGTTCTGGGACGAATACGGCCTGGCGGGTTCCGGCTGGGACACGCACTGGGACCATTACAACCGGATGCGCAACGAACTGATGCCGGGATTCGACAAGGCGCTATCGGGCCTGATCGCGGATCTCGATCAGCGCGGGCAACTGGATGACACACTGGTAATGGTGTTGTCGGAGCACGGCCGCACGCCGCGGATCAGCAACGTGCGTGGCGGCGGACGCGATCACTGGTCGCAGGCGTACACGACGCTCTTCGCCGGCGGCGGCATCGCGCGCGGCCGCGTTATCGGCCGCACCGATCGCCACGGCGCGACCGTGACCGAGCGGCCGGTGTCGCCGAAGGATGTGCTGGCGACGGCCTATCACCTGCTCGGCATCGACCCGCACACGCTGCTTGCCGATCGCACTGGCCGGCCATTGCCGCTCGTGCAAAACGGACGCGTGGTGCCGGAGATGTTGGCGTAGCAGCGAGTTCCGAGCCGCGCACGCAGCGCAGCGGAGCAAGCGTTGTCAGCGGTCACTGTCCGCGCTTACTGCGCTGCGTGCGCGGCTCGGATGTATTACACTCGCCGCACATCGAGCTTTTCCGTCAAACGCATCGACTCGAACACCTCATATTGCTCCGCTCGCAACCCCAGCACGATCAACCTGCCGCCGTGTTCGCGTAGTCTCTGATCAAGCGCGAACATTTTGCCGAGGATCACATTCGGGATTTGCTGCACCTTGCTGAAATCGAGATACAGGTTCGGCTGCCCGCTTTCATGGACAATCTGGACCAGATCGTCGACCAGCATGCCAGCCGTCGCCATTTCCAGGTCGCGCTGGCTGAGTAGGACGAGCGTTCCGTCGTCGATGTCGCGGACTTCCCAGGCATGAGCGCAGAAATGAAAGGACATACAGGGCCTCCTTCGTGAGAATCACGCGGGCGCTTGAATGGATTGTCAGAGAACGCGTTCACGATTTGGCTGCGCCGATTGGCGCTCGAGATTATGCTGCCCTTGATACTACCGCCGCCTGGCTCAATTGCAAGCGAAAAATCGGCAAAGTCGTCTCTCTTTCTCAATCATCGTGGCGGCACGCTGCGAAGATCGTAGATGAGATACGCCGATGTCTGGGCGCAAGGCTGCAGCGTGCGGAGATAGCGTGCCGCCGGCGCGTCATGAAAGTTGGCGCACAGGTGCGTGACGCTGACCGCGAGATAGCCGCCGCCGCACAGTCGACGCACTTCGTCCGCCTCGATCGAATGCAATAGCACCGGATGGAATGGCTCGTTCATGCAGACCGGGTCGACGCCGAAGTACCAGAGGCGCAATGGTGCATCGTCGTGAGCGTGCTCCCAGTCGGCAAGTTCGTTGAGGCCCTGCCCCCAGTCGACGTTGGATTCGGTCAACGAGCGATAGCCCTGACTCGTGCCGCCGAAGATTTCGTTGGTGTAACAGATGCCGTTGGGCCAGACCAACACCGCGCTGCCGAGCGACCACGCCACGCACAAAGCGGCGAAGCCGCCCATGAGCGCGCGGCGTGCTCCGGCTTGTTCGGCGAACCAGCGCGCACATGCGGCGGAAACGCCGATGATGGCGAGGGCCGCGATCGGCAGTACGAAGCGGACGCCGATCTGCACGCGGAAGGACGGCGTCATCAGCAGCATCGCTGCCGCCGCGAGCAGCGAGCCGTTGAGGAGATAGCGCGGCCGCAGGATCAGCATCACCGCCAGCAGCGCGAACACCGGCAGGGCGAGCTTGATAGCGAGCGCCGCCGGGAAGTAGTACCAGAAGCCTGTCGTGCTGGTCTGGCCGAACAGGTAGACGGTGCCATGCCCGTCGAGATTGTGGCTGATCTGAAAATTGATGCCGCGCCAGGCGCGCGGACAGAGCATAAACAGGAACGCGACGCCGAGCAAGCCGACGATCGACAGATCGCGCCACGCCAGCAGCGCCGGCGTCCAGCGGCTTGTCCCATCCTCTGGCCGCCGCCAGGGACGCCAGCCGTTGCTCCACAATCGCTCGGCTTCCACCATCGTCAAGCAGATCGGCACATAGACGAGGGCCGACGCCTTGGCGAGAAACGTCAGCGCCACCCAGAGGCCAGGCAGCAAGCAGCGTCCGCACCAGGTCGGCGCGTCGCGCCGGCCGCGAAATACCGCGATGAGCGCGGTCAGGCATGCAGCGAACGCGACGTCGGTCGTCGCCAGGCTGCCGTGCCCGAGCAAGATCGGTTCGCAGGCCACGAGTGTTACCGCCAATCGCCCGCCCCAGGCGCCGCCGTAGATCGCGCCGAGGCGCATCGCGCCCCACAGCAGCGTCCAGACGAACAGTATCGTTCCCATGCGTGCCAGCGGCAGCCAGTCGCGCCATGCGGCGAGCGGGTCGGCAGACGCGAAAACTTCGGCGAGCCGCAACGGCAGCATCTGCACCTCGGGCGGCAGCGGCATCGTGCCGGCGCAGAGCAACTCGCGATGATTCAGATTGTGCCAGTTCGTCAGCCCCGCGCGCATGTAGAACGGCTCGTCGAACGTCGGCCCCAGCGCGTGCCCCGCTGACCAGCACCAGACCATCGCAAACGTTCCGCATATCAGCAGCCAGCCCAAATCGACTACCTTCTCGCGATCGCGCAGCATGCCGTTCTCCCAGAGTAAAACCGGGCAAACGTTAATGATGCTGCGCTGCGGTGTCAAGCCGAAGCCCTTGTCATGCCGAATTATTACTTAAGCTTTCTTCTCTACTTCTCGCCCGGAGTTCCATGGATGTACTCGACGATCCAGGCCTGTCGTATCTGCGGCAACAAGCATCTCGAATCGATCGTCGATCTCGGCAACATGGCCCTCACTGGTCGTTTCCCGCGTCCTGACGAAGACATCCCCGTCGGCCCGCTCGAGCTCGTGCGCTGTGCCAGCGATGGTAACCACGACGCCTGCGGTCTCGTCCAGCTTCGCCAGTCCTACGACCTCGGCGAGCTCTTCACCGATCACTACGGCTATCGCTCGAGCCTGAATCGCAGCATGGTTCGCCATCTTGAAACGATCGTCCAGCATGCCCAGAAGATCGTCACGCTCGATCCCGATGATCTCGTCCTCGACATCGGCAGCAACGACGGCACGACGCTCGGCCTCTATCAACGCCTCGATCTCGATCTCGTCGGCGTCGATGCATGCGGCCACAAGTTCGCGCAGTATTATCCCGGCCACGTCCGCCTGATCGCCGATTTCTTCTCGGCCGACAGGGTCCGCGAGCTCGTCGGCCCGAAGAAGGCCCGCGTTATCACGTCGATCGCCATGTTCTACGATCTCGAAAACCCGCTGGCCTTCGTGCGCGAGATTCACGACATCCTCGCCAAAGATGGCATCTGGATCTTCGAGCAGAGCTATCTGCCAATGATGATCGACAACACGTCCTACGACACGATTTGCCATGAGCATCTCGAATACTACGCCCTGCGGCAAATCGTGTGGATGTTCGAGCGCGCCAATATGAAGATCGTGGACGTTGCCATGAACGACAGCAACGGCGGTAGCTTCCAGGTGGTCGCCGCCCGCAAGGATTCGATGTTCCGCGAGAACAGCCAGCGTATCGCGCAGATTCTCGCCGAGGAGGACTGGCGTGACTTCCATCGCGCGCAGCCTTACGTGCAGTTCCGCGATCGCGTCTTCGCGCATCGCGATACTTTGCCCGGCTTTATCGAGCAAGCCCGGCGCCGCGGCGAACGCGTCCTCGGCTACGGCGCGTCCACGAAGGGCAATGTCGTCCTGCAATTCTGCGGCCTGACCGACAAGCACATCGAATGCATCGCCGAGGTGAATGCGGACAAGTTCGGCTGCGTGACTCCCGGCTCGAACATTCCGATCGTGTCGGAGCCAAGAGCGCGCGACATGGAGCCGACGTATTTCCTGGTTCTTCCCTGGCATTTCCGCACGTCGATCCTGCGACGTGAGGTGCAATATCTCGCAAGCGGCGGCCAATTTCTGTTTCCACTGCCGCACCTGGAAGTCGTCGGGCAGGATCGCATCGCGCGGGCGGCGTAAGCGAACGCGAATCCCTCGCTTACGCCGCGGGCTTGGGATGCACAAACCCGACGCGTCAGCGAGGATTGCGCGGTTGATTACAACTAACGCAGCCACCCATTCCTCTCCGTCTTCCGTCTTGACAGAACTTACGATGGCGTTATGGTGCCGGCTCCGGATAAGGTGAACTGGAGACCGTGCGATGCGATCGACCGTCGCGCTAGCGATGCTGATTGCGTGCTTCGCGCTTGCGACGCCGAGCTGTCGGAAGCTGGATTTCTTCCGGCGCCGCGAACCCGCGCCGACCGCGAGCGCCGGCCCACGCGTCGGCACGCCGGCGCCTGAGATCGACGGCGAGACCTTCGATGGGAAACGCGTCAAGCTCAGCGATTATCGCGGCAAGGTCGTGGTCCTTTCCTTCTGGTTCGCGGGCTGCGGCCCATGCAGGGCCATGATTCCGCACGAACGCGAGCTGGTCGAGCGCTATCGCGACAAGCCGTTTGCGATGCTCGGCATCTACGGAGCGGCCGACTACGATGAAGCAATCAGGGTCATGAACGAAAAGAATGTCACCTGGCCCGTCGTGAAAACTAGCAACGGCCCGAAACAGATCACCGAGATTTACGGCGTCAGCCGATTCCCGGTGACCGTCGTCATCGACGCGGACGGCATCATCCGCGCGGCGGAACTGGGTTGTGTATCGCTCGACCCCATCGTCGCTCGCCTTGTCGCCGAAGCGGAACGCAAACGCAATTGATCGTCAAAAAGAAAAGCGTTGCAGTTGGCGTAGGGTGGGTCGAGCAACGCGAGAACCACCATCCTGGCAACACGCTTTCTGGCGCATCGGTGGGTCTCGCGTAGCTCGACCCACCCTACGGGTAAACGCCGCGCATTACTTTACTCACCATCATTGAATCCCCAAGATCCGCACGCGCCGTCCCTCGATCTTCAATCGCTTCTCCGCAAACAATCGAATCGCTTCCGGATAGACATCGCACTCCAGCGCGAATACGCGCTCGGCCAGGGTTTTCGGCGTGTCGTCATCGAGCACCGGCACGGTGCGTTGCGAGATGATCGGGCCGTGATCGTACTGGTCATCGACGAAGTGGACGGTGCAGCCGCTGAGCTTGACGCCGGACTCGATTGCGGCTTCATGGACGTGATGGCCGTAGAATCCTTTGCCGCAGAACGCGGGGATCAGGGCCGGATGGATGTTCATGACGCGGCCGGCGAAATCGTCCGGCACCTGGATCAACTGCAAGAATCCCGCCAGGCACACCAGTTCCGCCTTCGCATCGCGGCAATGGGCGAAGATTCGGCGACTGAATTCGCCAACCGAGCCAGCGTCCTTGAGTGATACGGCAAAGGCCGGGATCTTGGCCCGCCGGGCTCGCTCCAGGCCGAACGCGTTGGCATTGTTCGAGATCACCGCCACGATCTGTGCATTCAAGCGGCCGTCGGCGATGCGATCGAGCATGCTCTGCAAGCTGGTGCCCGCCTTGCTGAGCAGCACCGCGATTCGGATGGGGGGCGCCATGCTCATGCTCCGAAGATGCGCTCGGCGTTCTCGCGCAACAGCAGGCGTGCCAGCGCGATCGCCTGCGTTTCCGAATAGACGCCGGGCCGAACGAAATCATCGGCGAGAATGTGCGCCAGGATGCGGCGATACATGTTGTACTTGGGAAGGATGAATTCCAGCTTGTACGCATCCGAATAATAACCGAGCTGCTTCGTCTTCGGCACCGCCTGCAAGCGGGCCCGCGCGTCGTGCGTGATGTACGCGGGGATGTTCGAATACCACCAGTGGCCGCTGGTGACGACGTTCGGGAAGATCCAGCTATAGCTGACCAGCTCCTGATTTTGCGAGCTCGTCAGCACCGAGATCGGAAACGTCACATCGATGAACGCGTTGAACAGCTCCGCGTACTGGACCAGGGAAGTGCGCTGGTCGAACAGGTCCTGTCCCTGATAGACGCCGTCGCGATAGACGCGGCGATTGACGCCGATCATCAGATCGAACGGCAGCCGATATTCGCGGCAGTGCTCGGCGAGAATCCAGAAGACGCCGGCGGCGCAGGTCTTGCGCGCATCGGCATCTCCGCTCGTCAGCCGGCCGAGCGCGGTCGACAGCTCGCCATCCGCGACCGGGCCTGGCGTGAAATCGGGCGGCAGTGAGATCGCGCACGCCTTGGCGCCGCGCGACGTGAAATGGCGAAAGAGCGCGGTGATCGCTGCCCGCACATGCGACGCATCGCCGACGTCGACGCCGGTTGCCTTGGCGAGGCGCTCGCGTACCGGCAGCTTGTCGAGATGGAAAACGAGATCGTCCGTCCGCAAGCAGGGCACGTAGCGCGACGTGTCGAAGTTTTCGAGCGGATCGTCGAAGTCATTCGTGAGATAAACCTTCTCGACGCGCGATTTGCGCAGGACCTGCTCCTCCCAGTCGCTCTGGGCCATCAGGCGATCGGCGGCGTCGCACAGCGTGTCGCAATCCTTGCCGGTGATGCGGTCCCCTTTGAAGCCGAGGAAGGTCTGCGCGATTTCCAGGAACCAGCTATATTGTGCGGTGTTGTCGATGCGATCCAGATGCTCCAGGATCGCGCGCACCCGCTCACGCGCGGGCACGTCCTTCGCCAGTGGCGCCTGCGTCATTCCCGCGGAATGGGCAAGCTCGGTGTAATAGTGGTAGCCGAGAATATCGTCGAGCGACTTGGCGGCCGCGGCGTGCGGGTTGATGTGCGAATGCGGATCGATGAGGGGAATTCGGCAGATTTCGGAATACAGGTCGCGCGTCAGTCGGTCGGAAATCATCGGTCGGATCCAAGAAGGGTTGGCGCTCATTCCGGGGCTTGTGGCATTCTTACAATTTCGCTTGTAAAATCCAACCCACCGGTAGAACTTTCCAGGACCTCTGCCGCGCGGTCCACGGCATCAGAAAAAACTCTGATAAGCGCAATTCCCGATATTGAACCGTGTTACCGGCGAACGATCGCGCTGGTCGGCGCACGAAATGCGAATTGGCACAGCGTGTGCTTTCTTCATTCGCGGCACGAAAAAACGACGAACCCCCGGAACAGAGGGCCTTCCCCCAAGGCCAACGTTCGTCGAAGTTGCCAGGTTCCGCGCCCAAGGCCCAGCCCCCGTGGGCCTTGGGTTATCAACCCCACGGAACCGTCCCCTTCCAAAATCCTGTCGAATCCCCTTCCCCCCAGCCCGGTCACCCCCGCGTCTCTCCTCCCCCAGGAGAGACGCTCCTTTTTTTGTCCGGCAACGATCTGGATGTAGCACGCTGTTGTCACGAATCGGCACCTGTATTATCATGGGCGCAATTGCTTCAGCCCTTCTGGAGGGGATGCCATGGTTTCCACCCTCACCCTTTTTGCAGCGTTGCTCGTTTCCGGCCAGCAGCCGGCGATCGATACGGTTTGCGAGCAAGTTGCGCCGGTGCACGCGGAGGGGCAGTGGATGCGCTCGGCCAACCGGACGCAGGCGGTCCTCGTCATCCGCGGACTGCAGGTGCACGTGCGCGAAAAGCACGTTGCCAGGGCGGAATTGCAGACCTGGCAGAAGGCCAATAGTCCGCTGGTGAAGGAGCTGGGCAAGGCTTCGGACGTGTTCGTGTTTGCCTACGGTCAGAACGCACCGATTGATGCCGTCGTCAATCAGAGCAAATTGTGCGAGCGCGTCAAGCAGATCCGCAAGCTCGGCTACGCCGATGTCGTCCTGGTCGGCCACAGCGCGGGGGGCCTGGTCGCCCGGCATTTCGTCGAGGACCATCCCAACGTCGGTGTCACAAAGGTGGTCCAGATTGCGACGCCGAACGGCGGCGCGTCGCTCGCATCGCTCGGGGTGTTGACCGCGCCCAAGAGCCAGAAACCTTTCCTCGAATGCTTGACGGTGGACAATCGCCGCAAATGTCTGGAGGAGCGCGCGGGCAAGGTCATCCCCAAAAACGTCCACTTCGTGTGCCTGGTCGCCAAACTCAAAGTTGACCCCGGCAGCGACGGCGTGGTGAGCTGCGTACATCAATGGAGTCCCGACCTGCAGGCGCAGGGCATCCCCGCCGTGTGCGTGACCGGCAGCCACGCGGAGGTCGTGCGCAGCGCGAAGCTGGCCGAGACCGTTGCCAGGCTGGTTGGCGAGCGACATGATCGCTGGCCGGTGGAGCGCGTCGAGAAGGCGAAGAAAGAGATTCTGCGGAAGTGACGGAGCGGATTCGTTCCACCGGCGCATGTCGGCGGCCCTCAAGCGTGTCTAGCTCTGGCGGAAGGCGGCGCCCCAGGAATAATAGCCATACCATTCCAGGAGCGGCCGGTTCTCGTCGTGAGCTTCCTGCAACCGCTCCAGCAATTCCGGCAAATCGGCCAGCGGGGCCAGTTCGTGGCCGCGGGCGCAGACCTCGGCGACGAATTGCTGGTGCTTGGCGAGCAGGATCGCCGGATCGTCGATGTCGGGAAACCGCCGTGTGAATGCAGATCGACTGTCTCGAACCGGATCGACTGCCTATATGAACTCGTGCGCAAGGAGTACCTGGAACCCTGAATCGGGTATACTCAAAAGAGCCGGTAGCAGATAGCGGGTAGCCAAACCAATGCGACTCTGGCTGCCGGCTACCGGCTCCTGGAGACGCGCATGAAACGCTGGTTGACCTGGGTCATTATCGCGATCGTCATCGTCGGACTTGGCGGCCTGAGCATGCCGATCGGCGCCTGGCTGCAGGAGCGCAACGCCCCGAAATATCTGACGGTGCAGGTGTCGCGCGGCCGGGTCGAAACGGTCGTCAACTCCACCGGCACCATCAAGCCGGTGCGCACGGTCTCCGTCGGCGCCTTCACGTCGGGGCCGATCCAGGAAGTCTTCGTCGATTTCAACAGCGAGATCACGCAGAAGGACCAGGTGCTCGCCCTGATCGCGCCCAAGCTGCTGCAAGCGACCGTCGATCGCGATCGCGCAGCCGTCGCCACGCAGAAGGCGGAGTTGCTGCGCATCCAGCGGCTTCTCGAACAGGCTCAGCGCAATCAGAAGCGAGCGGAGATGCTCAAGAAGACCAATGAGGAATACATCTCCGGCACCGAGTGGGACAGCTTTCGCTTCAGCACGCTCACCCTGGTAGCCCAGGAGGAGTTGGCCAAGGCGAACATCCTGCAAGCCGAGGCGAACCTCAAGAACTCCGAGCAGAACCTTGCCTACACCAAGATTCTTGGCCCGAAAGAGATTTCACCCGAGAAAGGGATCAGGGGCAAAGTCATCGAACGCAAGGTCGATCCCGGCCAGACGGTGGCCGCTTCCTTTCAGACGCCCGAGTTGTTCACGATCGCGCTGGAGATGGACAAGCACATGCACGTCTACGCGTCGGTCGACGAGGCGGACATCGGCATGATCCGCGCGGCCAAGGCGAGGCAGCAACACGTCCGCTTTACCGTGGACGCCTACGCCGGCGAGATCTTCGATGGCACGATCCATGACATCCGCATGAACTCGACGACGACGCAGAACGTCGTCACGTATCCCGTCATCCTCGACGCGCCGAACCGCGACCAAAAGCTGATGCCCGGCATGACCGCGAACATCACCTTCCAGATCGAGGCGAAGGAGGACGTGCTGCGCATCCCAGCCTCAGCGCTGCGCTTCACGCCCACCATCGCCCAGGCCCGGCCCGAGGATCGCCATTATCTTGAAGCTGTCACATCGACATCGCAGCAGAGCGGCACGACGCCGAAGCGCTCGGCGGATGAGAAGGCGAAACTGGCGCAAGGCCGATATCGTCGCATCGTCTGGGTGCAAGATGGGCCTTTGCTGCGTGCCGTGCCGATCCAGCTCGGGCTGATGGAGAATCAGTTTGCCGAGGTGGTGGGCGGCGACTTGACCGAGGGGCAGGCAATCGTCACCGGCCTCGAAGGCGCGTTCATGCCGCGCTGACACTTTTTCTTTGCGGCTCTGCGCGCGGCAAGCTATCATCATCTCTGTTCCATCGACGCATATCCACGGGAGGAGCGAGATGTCTGCTGCACGCGTTCTGCTTGGCATGCTTCTATTCGGCCTGGCATGCACTCTGATGACCGTCGACGCGCAGGAAAAGAAGAAGGAAAAGAATCCGCTCGAAGGCAAGATGGGGACTGCGATCGGCACCCTGGTAGGCAAGGACAAGAATTCCATCGAACTGAAAGCGGACGGCGAAGAAAAAGCTCGTAAGTACTTCCCGCAATGGAAAGGCGGCCTGCCCGCCAAGGGCGGCGGCTTCGACAAGGACATCCTCAAAATCTTCAACGAAGTGAAGATCGGCAGCCGTCTCGAGGTGGAGTGGGTCTTCCATGAACGCCTGCGTGCGCTCAAGGTGAAGGTGCTCAAGGCGCCGGTGGAGAAGGACAAGGATAAGTAAGGGGTGTGGCTCGTAGGGCGGGTCGAGCAACGCGAGGCCCATATGCATCAACTTAAGGCTTAGACGGCGAGAGAATTGCGAGCAGCTCCCCTCTCCCCCCGGTACTCCGGGGGGAGAGGGGATGGGGGTGAGGGGGCTCAGAATCCCATGCGAAATCAAACTGTCTTTGCAAAGGACTTCCCCCCTCACCCCCATCCCCTCTCCCCCCGGAGTACCGGGAGGAGAGGGGGGCCGGACGTTCGCCGTTTTCAGGCTTTGGTTTTTTAAGTTGATGCGTATGGGTCGAGCAACGCGAGGCCCACCGACGCGCTTTGTTGCCGTGATAATTTTGTGCATGTCGCGTTTTATGAGTTTCACATCCAGGAATCTCTCTTCGTTTGGAGAACGCCATGAAGAAGAAAGCATTCTTTGTTGTCGGCGCCACTGCCGTTGCGCTCGGCGCCTTTGGCTATCTCAGCGGCCAGCAGCCTGCGGGCAAGAAGGCCAAGGAAAACTCTGCAGACGTTGCCGCCATCAAGAAGGCGGGGCAGAGCTTCCTCAAGGCATACCTCGCCGGCGACGCCAAGGCGATGGCTTCCCACTGGACGGAAAGCGGCGAGTATCACGCCGACGGCGGCAAGGTCGTACGCGGCCGGGCCGAGATCGAGAAACTGTACGCCGAGCAGTTCGCGAAGAAGACGCCGTACACTGACGCTTCGTTTGACGTGACCTCCATTCGCTTTCCATCGAAGGACACCGCCATCGAAGAAGGTTACTTCAAGGTGCGCAAGGAGAAGGAGGCCCCGGTGACGAGCAAGTATTCGGTCTTGCACGTGCGCGAGGGGGACAAATGGCTCATGGCGGTCGTCCACGATTATCCCGATGAAGCGGTTTCGTTGCGCGACCTCGAGTGGCTGATCGGGACGTGGGAAGCCAAGCGCGACGACATCGTCGTCCGCACCACCTTCGAATGGTGGGGCAACAACGGTTTCATCCGCTCCAAGATCACCATCAAGACCAAGGACAAAGCCCGCGAAGGCTTTCAGATGATCGGCAGGGATGCCTCCACCGGCAATCTGCGATCCTGGACCTTCGACACGCATGGCGAGTTCGGCGAGGCGACCTGGACGCGCGACGGCAAGAAGTGGATGCAGGATTCCGCCAGCGTGCTCCACGACGGCAGCATCCTGGCGGCGACGAACATCCTCACCTGGATCGACAACGACACCTTCACCTTCCAGTCGGTGGAGCGCAGCATCGGCGGCGAAGCGGTTCCCGACGTCCCGCCCGTGCGCGTGACGCGTGTGAAGTCGAAGTAGTCGTTGTCATCCTCCATACATCCAGGTGCAGCCATGCGGAAGATCCTTTTTCTGACCCTGATCAGCGCAATCGCTCTGCTACTCTCATTGTCGGACGATGCAGTCGGCGGCCGCCGCGGCGGCGGTGGCGGTGGACGTGGCGGCGGCTTCGGCGGCGGTAGACCGGTCGGTGGCGGAGGCGGCGCCGTCAATCCCTACGGCGGCGGCGGCTTCGGCTCGACCTCGCGCTCCACCACTCCAATATCCGGGCCCGGCGGGGGCTCGGGCTATGCTGGCAAAGGCAGCGGCTCGTACACCACCAAGGGAGGAGCCACCATCGATTACAAGGGCGCCGCGGCCGGCGGTACCACCGGCAGCGGCGCGACCGGCGGCAAGTACGTCGGCGGCATCCAGGTCACGGGGCCTGGCGGTCGCGATGTCACCAAGGTCGGCACCGGCGGCGCGGTCAAGGGGCCGGGCGGAAATGTCGTTGCAGGCAAGTCCGGCGCCACCGTCGGCAGCGGGCCCAACGGCGCGTTCGGCACCCGCTACCAGGGGGGCGTCGCCGTCGGTCCCGGCGGTGCGGTTGCCGGCGGCACGCGCGGCGGCATTGCCGCCGGCCCGTATGGCGCGGTCGCCGGTCGCTCCACCGTCGTCGCGGGACGAGGCACCTACTATCACGGCGGCGCCGCCATTCGCAACCAGGGGGTCTATGTCCGTCAGTCGGTGGCACACTATCCCTGCTTCCGCCCCGGCTGGTATCGCCAGTATCCGGGCGCCTGGTACGCCGCCGGCTGGGGCGCCGGCGCGGTCTGGCGAGCGGCAACCTGGCCCGCCTTCGCCGGCTACTGCGGATATCCTGTCGACACGGCGATCTATTACAACTACGGCGAGAACGTGGTCTATCAGGATGACGGCGTCTACTTCGACGGACAGCTTGCCTATCCCACGGAGCAATACGTCGAGAAGGCAACGGTCCTCGCCGACGCCGGCCGCGATGCCAAGGTGACCGACAAGGAAGATTGGCTGCCGCTCGGCGTCTTCGCCATGGTGCAGGGGGAAGAGAAGACCTCAAACCACATCTTCCAACTCGCCGTCAACAAGCAAGGCATCCTCCGCGGCAACTACTACGACGCGGTCACCGACGCCACTTCGGTGGTCGTCGGCTCCGTCGACAAGAAGACGCAGCGCGCCGCCTGGACCGTCGGCGACCGCAAGACGCCGATCTATGAAGCGGGCATCGCGAATCTGACCGAAAACGAAACGACGATGCTCGTACACTATGGGAAGGACCGCACGCAGCAGTTTTCGCTGATCCGCATCGAGGATCCTGATTCCAAGGGCAAGGAGCCGGAAATCACGAACGGTGAATGAGGACGTGGAATAATCCATGAAACACACCATCACGATTCTCGCCATGTTGGCCAGCGCGGCGGTGTGCGCCGCGCAAAGTCCCGCAACCAAGATCGCGCCATCGAAGGGCTGGCTCACCGATCTGAACGCAGGCCGGGCCCTGGCGCAGAAGACGGGCAAGCCGATGATGGTCGTCTTCCGCTGCGATCCTTGAGGGGATTGCCAAAAGTTTGACGGGCAGGTTGTCCGTCTGGAGCAGATTGACGATCTGGCCAACCAGTTCGTCCGTGTTCGCTTGATTCGCATCGAAGGGGCCGACCTCAACCTCTTCGAATTCGACTGGGACCTGACCTGGGCCGCATTCCTCATGAATGCCAACGGCAAGATCTACGGCCGTTTCGGCGGCCGGGACGCCAAGAGCGCCGAGTCACGCAACTCGCTCGCCGGCCTCCACTATGCCATGCAATCGGCGCTGTCGGAGCATCGCGAGAATCCGACGGCGAGGCCCAATGTGGTGAAGAAGCCGCTCTTCGTCGAAAAGGTGGCGGCCGCAAAGGGCTATCGCGGCTGCATCCATTGCCATCAGGCGAAGGAGATTCTGCGCCAACAGGAAGTCGACACCGGCACCTGGCAGCGCGACAGCATTTATACCTATCCGCTCCCCGAGAACGTCGGCATCACGCTCGACAAGGACAAGGGAGATCGGATTAGCGAGATCAAGCCCGGTTCGCCCGCGGCGAAGGTCGGCCTCAAGGCGGGCGACATCGTGCAGACCATAAGCAAGCTTTCGATCCACTCGTTCGCTGACGCCCAGTACGGTCTGCACAAGTCCCCGGCCAAGGGCTCGATCTCCATTGCCTGGCAGCGCGGCGGCAAGACGCTGACGGGCGACCTCATCGTCGAGCAGGGCTGGAAGCGCACCAACGTGACCTGGCGCCCATCGCTGCTCGACTTGCTACCCACGGTCGGCGTCTACGGCAGCGATCTCACCGCGAAGGAAAAGCAGGCCCTGAAACTCGACGAAAAACGCCTCGCGTTCCGCCAGGAGGCGCCGGTCCATGCCAATGCCAGGGCGATGGGCGTGCGCGAGAACGACATCATTCTCGGCGTTGACGACAAGGTACTCGAGATGTCGATGATCACATTCCTCGGCTACGTCCGACAGAACTACCTCATCGGCGACACGATGACACTCAACCTGCTGCGCGATGGAAAACGCGTCGATCTCAAAACCAAGTTGAAATAGAATTAGCCACAGAGGACACAGAGAACACAGAGAAAGCTGTATGCATCTGTTTCTCTCTGTGCCCTCTGTGTCCTCTGTGGCTAATGAATTTGGCCTGCAACACGGGCAATGGAATGGTCATCTGGACATTGGCGAAGAAGGATCTGCGACTGCTGGCGCGCGACGCGCGGGCCATGATCATCCTTCTCGCCATGCCGCTCATCTTCATCCTCGTCCTCGGCGTCTCGCTCGGCGACAACTTCGGCCAGAAGCCCGCGGCGGGCCTGCGTGTCAGCGTCGTTGATGAGGACGAAGGCGTGCCGAGATTCTTCGACCGCCCCGCAATAATCCGCGACGGCATGGGCGGTTTGGCGACGATGCCGAGCACTGCCGGCGGCATGACGCAGGCCCTTGCGGGCTGCAGCCTGGCCTGGGCCAACCACGCGACCTGGTTCCCGCACGAGAAGTGGTCGAAGCTCCTGATCCACGATCTCAACGAGGCCGCCGGCATCCAGGTCGAATTCGTGACGCGCGCCGAGGCCGAGCAACTCGTCCGCAGCGGCCGCCGTGCCGCCGTCCTCGTCATTGGCAAAAACTTCAGCAAGCGCGTCCAGCGCTGTTCCTTCCTCGCTTCGGGCTGGCACGATGCCTTCGACATCGCTGCAACGTATCCTCGCCCGGCCGATCCCGTCTTGCTGGCCCTGCGGGCGAGCTTTCACGAATCGCAGGACGCGTTCCCGCTCTACATCTACGACGGCATCAACCCGTTCCACGCCGACGGCGTCAACATCGACACGCTCGACATCCAGGTGATGCGCGATCCGACGCAACAAACTGCGGCAGCTATCATCGACCAGGTTGCCCAGGTAAGCTTGGTGCGCGTCATCATGCCATGGATGATCGGCCGGGCGTTCGAGAAGGTCGGCGACCCCAGTTTTCTCGAGCTTCTTGGCAGCGACAAGCAAATCCCATTCATGGTCCGGTCTTTTCTCAGCAGTCCGTTGACTTCCAAACAAGACAAAAAGAATCTCAGTGCCGGCCTGCAGAATTCCTTGCAGAACATCTTCGAGCGCTACAACCTGACCGCGAAGACGTGGGCTGCTCTCACGAAGGAGCACGAGAAGTTCACCGGCAAGGAGGGGGCGAACACGCAGTTCAAGGATGATTTCGGCAAAGGCCTGCTGCGCCGCGGCGGCACACGCTATCAGCTCCTCGTCCCGTCGTATCTCGTGATGTTCGCGTTCTTCCTGGTGCTCACGGTCGGCTGGCTGTTCGTCGCGGAACGCCGGCAAGGGACGATGAAGCGTCTCGTGGTCGCGCCGATCACGAAGGGACAGATCCTGTTTGGCAAGATGTTGCCTTGCCTGGGGGTGTCGGTGTTCCAGGGCTTCTTCCTGTTCGGCGCCGGCAAGCTGATCTTTGACATGGCCTGGGGCCCGCAGCCGCTCTGGCTGGCCGCAGTCATCGGCGCGACCTCGTTCGCTGCGATCGGCCTGGCGATGCTGGTGGCGGCGCTGGCACGCACGGAGACGCAGGTCGCGATTTACGGTACGTTGCTGGT
The DNA here is from genome assembly GCA_035656475.1 of Gemmataceae bacterium. Lineage (GTDB taxonomy): Bacteria > Planctomycetota > Planctomycetia > Gemmatales > Gemmataceae > SIAQ01. The sequence goes on from DASRSQ010000715.1 coordinate 18,896, forward strand.
CCTGGTGCTGGCGGGCCTGAGCGGTTGCTTGATGGGAGATCGTTCGCTGATGCCGGACCAGATGCAGACGCTGAGCCGCATCACGCCGCACGCCTGGGCACTCGACGCGTATCGGCAACTGCTGACGACGCCGACGCCGGACGTGACGATGGTCGCGCAAGCGTGCGGCGTGCTCGTTGCATTTGGAGCTGGTTTTCTTGCGCTCGCCTGGTGGCGACTGAGTTTGGATTGACGTACTGGGTGAGTTGCGTGACACCGTCGGCTCGATGTTGATGCCGAATGCACGATAGAATAGCGATATGGCAAAACTCACAACTATCTCCGCTCCTGCTGAGTTCATTTCCAAGACCGCTGGAGTGTGTGGCGGAAGCGCATGCATTCGCAACACGCGCATTCCCGTCTGGAGCCTCGTTCTTTGGCGCCGGCAGGGAATTACGAATACGCGCTTGCTGGAGATGTACCGTGCGCTGAGTGCTGACGATTTGACGGCAGCGTGGCAATATGAGTCGAGCCATGCCGCCGAGATTGAACAGGACATCGAGTCGAATGAGGCTATTTGAGTTCGCGCAGGAACAGGGAGACTCGAAGCCGCCCTCTAAGCTGACGAGGCTCTTTCATTGGCAGCCATCATTCGCCCGAAACGACGTCGCCGCCATCTGGAGTGACCATGCTCCAGAACACCTGAGGAGCGATACCGGGCGCAACGATGCGCACGCTTCCATCTGCCAACGCAATCTGCAAGCCAGTTGAAAGGCTGGAATTCGGAAGGCGTGGATCACAATCGCTAACGCTCGGTGCCACCTGAAAGGTTCCCATCTGCCGCCGTTGTTTGAAGCGGATTCCCGTTGGTGATCGGGTAGTAGTCCTCTGGGGCGGGACGGCCAGCTACCTTTCCTCCATGTGCAAAGGTGGCTGGCTGAAATGGCTTCCATGGCTGGGCTAGGCCAAGGTCATACCTGAAGGTAACGCCATTGCAATTCCACGCATAGTGCTCGGTGAGCCATATCGTTTGCGAAGCGCCGTCTGTCATCTTGTTGAGGCTTGGGCAGAAAGCGAAAAACTGTGCGTTCAGGGCGTAGCTACTGACAGACAGTTTCTCTGGTGCCGCCTGCGAGGCCCCCAGTCCATTCAAGTTATACTGACCATAAGACCGGTCAAGCGGATTCCAAAATGCCGGGAAAGGGAAACACTTCGAGTCAGCTATGCTGGTCAAGGCAAGTCTCTGCTCATTAAAGTTGTTGCCCTGGAGAAATAGCATCAACTCGACAAAGGTATTTCCTCGAAACCTGGCAGTTTGAACAGAACATTTTGGCATCGAGCAGTCACATTCGCCATTTGTTGGCGCCATTGTTGATGGTTCGCAAGAGCGTCAGAACGACTTCCACCGCGAGCACAATCTATCGGAAGAACAATAAAGCAATCACGGCTCCCAAGGCAATGGCCACGTCGGCGAGATTAAACGCGGGCCACCAGCCGAAGTCCACGAAGTCCAACACCGCGCCATTGCGGCGAAAGCGATCGACCAGGTTGCCGGCGCTCCCGCCGAAAGCTGCGCCCAGCCCTGTTTGGGCCGCCGGTCCCTGAAAAAAATATCCAACCTGGATGACGAGCAGCACGATAGTCAGCGCCGATATGCATTGCAAGAGCAGAACCAAGCGACTACTCACGAACCGGTGCTCGGAATTGGCATTAAGCGCATGCCGGATCGTGAGGAAGCGCCCGATGCGAACGGACTCGCCGAGAGCAAGCCGCCGGACGACCAACGCCTTGGCAAGCTGATCCACAACGACAACCAAACCAGCAGTCAGTGCCATTTCCATGGTGGTCCCCGGTCGCCAGCGCCAAAAGACTCGGCCTGATCGTCCTAGTCCTCAAATAAGCGAGTCGAGTTT
>DASRSQ010000716.1:0-1671 GCA_035656475.1 Gemmataceae bacterium
CAGCCTTCGCTTTGGCCAGGCGTTGGCCGATGTCGCTCTCCATGAAAGGCTTGCCGTTGTAGAGGCTGTCGCGCAATATGGCGTCGTAGACGCGATGCGGCGCATCCAGCGACGTGATCTTGCTGATGCTGTCGAGGCCGGTCCCAGAGAAATCCACCTCCACATAGGGAATGCGAATGCCGTCGGCGATGGCGGCCAGCAGGCACTCCTCCAATCGGTTTGCCTGCGACTGCACGCTGTCGACGAGGACACACCATACGTCCCCCCCATTCGGGCGCCGCCGCTCATAGACGTGTCTCGGCGGCGCATTTCGTCCCTCTCCGGGATAGGTGGGCGGAAAGATCTTGTCGCCCTTGCCTCCCACCGGCTGAAGAACTTGGCGCCGCCGTAAAGCTGTACCTTCGGCCACCATGCCGCTCAGTTTGGCGATGTCCATGTGCCCCTCCCGGTCTGGTCACTTCGAATGCATTACTCAGCGGCTTCAGGAAAATGTCAAGCGTGTTAGAGAGTGGGGAATTGGAAAGGGGTTTGACACGTCATTGCCAGGCTCACTGAATCGCCATACTAGATGCGAAGAAAGCCGGGCCCTTTTGGGCCCGGCCTTCAAACGGAGGCATGGCAGAGTCGCTTAATGCGGCGGTCTTATAAACCGTTGGGCTCGTCCCTAACCAAGCCGGTCCCGTGGGTTCGAATCCCACCGCCTCCGCAGCCCCAAGGACCATATCAAAATCGGTGCAAGGACGATAGGAGGTCGGGCCTCATTGAAGCGAGAGCGGGGAATTAGCATTTCTCAAAACTCACGCCATTCCCGACCTCCAGTCCCGCCGCAAGCGCGCTCTTGCGTCTTAGGGCTGTGCCACCACTTGAACGGTCCGTCTCTTGGCGTACCGGATAGCCACGTTTCGAGGGCAACTCAAGGTACACGCCATGTTTCGGAAAACCACCGCGAAAGCGTGCGACGAGCGGCTCAAAGCGCGCATCGCGCGATCGAAAAGCGCTGTTCCAGAGCGCCGCCCTGTTGATCCGTTCCTTCGGATGACGGCGAAGCCAATCCGAGGGGTCACATATCGGCAGGGAACCAGACGATCATTGCCGCGCGAGCGCACCAGGGGCGAGAGGAGCTACAACGTCTGGCCGCCCTCGTCGCCTGTCGTGCGCACCGATACGTTCGTCACGCCTCGCTTCAACGAGATTGCTTCGGTGGCGGCATTTCACATTCGACAGGGACTGCCAGCCTCGGCAGTTCTCGCATCACGCACCTGCTGAAAGAATCCGGAGGCGCGCGGTCACGGCCTTGCTGACGGACACATGGATTGACTTCGGAAACCGGGGCGGCAGCTCGTCCGCCAGACGGTCCATGACATCGCCGGCAATGGCACGGATTTCATCGATCAAGGCTTGAATCGTGGCCTTCGAAAGGCCGGCCACCCTTCCCGTCTCAAAGAAATGCCGGGTCTGAATTCCGTCAATTCTGTAGTGGTTCTTGGCGCCCACGGCCATCGCGAGCTTCATTTGCTTGCGCTCGATCTGACGAACGTCGAGGCTCGGCTGCGCCGAGAGGATGTCATAGAGAGGTGTCAGCCGGTAGGTGCCGCCCGGCCCCAGGAAGACACTGAAGTTCTTGGCGTGCCCGTCGGTCGCGCCAATGAGCCAGAACAGGATCTGAGCCTT
>DASRSQ010000717.1:0-2654 GCA_035656475.1 Gemmataceae bacterium
ATGATCCCTTTGCCTTTTCACGCGGAGCATCTCCTGAGCTACCCGCTGCAGCGCGTGGCCACGACGACGAGCTGTTGGTTGTTGCAATGCCTGATGCAGCCGGCCGTGCAAGAGGCTAACGTGGTGCTGATCGGCGACGTGCGGCTCAACATCGTCGAAGCCTGCAGCGGGCTGCGAATCTTCGTCTCAATCGTCGCGCTGGCCTATCTCTACGCCGTGCTTATCAAGAAGCCCTGGTGGACCAAGTGCGCCCTGTTCGCGGCCGTTCTTCCGGTCGCGGTGGCCGCCAACGCCCTGCGTATCACCTTGACTGGCCTGTTGCACGTGTGGGTGTCGGGCGAGGCCGCCCATCGCTTCTCCCACGATTTGGCCGGCTGGCTCATGCTGCCCATCGCCGGCGTCATGCTGGCCTTCGTGATCTGGTACGTCGACAAGCTGATCCAGGAAGTTGAAACCTTAACCGCACGCGACCTGCTGCGATCAGGCCCGCCGACGCCGGCATAGGGACCTAGAGAGTTGGTCCAAGACACGGCGGAACAAGGCGATTCCGCCACAGAATCGCAACGATAACCGGAGCAGAGAGCACCACAACCATGGCAAACCGATCCACCTTCCAGTCTTCGCCAGAAGCGGGTCTCGGCGGCACCGGGCAGTCGGGCGGCAACATCGTTTCGATGGCGGAGGTTATGGCCGTCCTGCGCCGCTGGTGGTGGCAGTGTACGCTCGCCGGACTGGTGTGCGCCGCAGTCGCCGGGGGCACGATCTGGATGACCTTCACACCCGTTTACGAGGCACTCGGCCTGTTGCTTATCAAGTCCGATCCGGACTACATCGCGTTCAAAGAGCATATCAACAGCAATTCATTTGCCTGGACGCAACTGGAAACGTTGCGCAGTCCCATCGTTCTATCTCGCGTGGCGAGCAAGCCTGAAATCGCCAATCAAAAAGAGGCAAAGAGTTACGGCGGCGTAGACCAGTGGCTGGTCAAAAAACTCGACGTGCGTTTCGTGGGACATTCCGACCTTTGCCAGATCACCTTCCGATCGCAAAGTCCGCAGGTAGCGGCCATGATCGTCAACGCGATCGCCGATGAGTACCTGGCACTGCATCAGGACAATCAAAGCGAGCAGACGGAGCGCATCATCAACCTGCTCATTGCTCAGCAGCGCGAGCGGCAATCGGAGGTGGAATCGCTCCGCGAGAACGTTCGCGCCATGACGAAACGCACGACCGGCCACGAGCCGGTCATGATCAAAGGCAACAACAATAACAGCATGGTCATGGCGCACAACCCGCTGGCCGACATCGAGCAGCGGCGCGTGGCAGCTGAGGTCGACTACAACGTGTCCATGGCCCAGCTAAAGGCCTACCAGGATGCGGCTGCGGAGAACAAGGTGGAGATTCCACCCGAGTTTCTTGAGCGCGCCCTATTCGCGGAACCGGAAATCCAGGCGCTGGCCAGTACCCTTGCTCTGCTCGAACAGGAGCTCGCGCAGACCAAACACAAGGCGCGACCCGGTCGAAACGACCTCGTCGCGGTCAAGGAGAAGGAGGTCCGGGACAAAAAAAAGGCGCTCGATACGGCGGTGGAGAGGCTACGCCCTGCGGTCACTGCGTCGGTCGAGCGAGAGCTGCTTGCCGATCAGGTAAACAAGATCAATGAGCTGAAACACAAGGTCGAGATTCAGAAACGGCTGCTCGCTCAATGGGAAGAGCGAATGGACAAGGAACGCAAGGAGATGGAGGCGCACGGCGACGAACGGCTCAGCCTGCAGTTTGCCCAGGACGACTTGGCGCGCTCTGAAGAGGTCCATTCCCGCATCGCGGAGCGAATTGTGGCCCTGAAGACGGAAAAACTGGCCCCCGCGCGGGCCAGCAAAGAACACGCAGCCAAGGTTCCCCTTGAGCCGATGGAAAAGATTCCCTACGCCAAGTTGGGCATGGCCGGGGGTGGGGCCTTTTTCTTGCCGTTCGGCTTGGCCTTTCTTTGGGAGCGCCTGACGCGGAGGGTCTCGGACAGCAGCCGTCTGGCCGCCGACACCAACGTTGCCGTGCTAGGTGAGATCGCCATGCTGCCCACGCGGCGCGCTAGCGGCAAGGCTCCCTCCACAACGTACTTTCGCGAGCGGGTGACCTTTGAAGAAAGCATCGACGCACTGCGCGTCACGCTGATGCACCTGCCCGAATCCAAAAATATCACGACGTTGCTCGTTACGAGCGCTATCAGTGGAGAAGGGAAGACCAACCTGGCGACCTCGCTGGCGATCAGCCTGGCTCGAGCCACGCACGAACCCTTGCTGATTATCGACGGCGACATGCGCGACCCGGACGTACACGAGATTTTCGGCGCTCCGCTGCGTCCCGGACTAGCCAACGTGCTGGAGAACTCGTGCGACTTGGACGACGCCATCGTCAAAACGGAAGTTGAGAACGTCGACCTCTTGCCCGCCGGCCGCTTGAAGTACAGTCCGCACTTCCTGCTGCGTAACGGCGCCTTTGAGTCGATCCTTAACAACGTGAAGCGCAGGTACCGTTACGTAATCATCGACTCGCCCCCCGTACTGTCCGCCAGCGAATCGGTCGTGCTGGCGAACGCGTGCGACGGCGTCGTGGTGTGCACGCGGTGCGACTACAGCCGGAGCCCCCAACTGTCT
>DASRSQ010000718.1:0-11324 GCA_035656475.1 Gemmataceae bacterium
CGGACTGACGCGCAAGAGCAAGAACGCGCCGAGATGCACCGACAGTGCCCCGTAAAAGATCGCGCTGCTCGGCGTCGGCCCTTCCATGGCCCGCGGCAGCCAGCCCGAGAACGGGACCAGTCCCGACTTGCCCGCGGCCGCCACGAGGAACAGCAATCCCACGACGAGCGCCTGCGTCGAATTGATGGTCGCGTGCCCATCGGGCCATGGGTCATGCCCGAGCAGATGATCGAAGTCCCCCTCGCCCGCCATGTGGTGCAGCACCACCGCGGCGAGGAGCAAGGCCGCATCGGAGACGCGGTAGACGATCCACACCCAGAGCCCATTCCGCGCCGGCGCCGGCCGTTCCTGGTAGTACGCCACCAGCAGCGCGGACGACAGGCCGACGAGCTCCCAGCCGGTGAACAGCGTCTCGACCGTGCCGGCCAGCGATGTCACCACCATGCCGAGAACGAAGACGGTGTAGAGAAAGAAAAATCGGTTGTAGCCCGATTCGCGATGCATGTAGCGCGACGCGAACGCGCCGACGGTCCCGGTCAGCATGAACGACAGAATCGCCATCGGCACCGACAGCCGATCGAAAACGAATTTGACGCGGAATTCATAGTCCGGAATCGCGACCCAGTCGCCGAGCATGACCACGACATGACGCGAGCCATCGAGCAACATCAGGGCCAGGACGAAGATGGCCGCGATGAGGCCGGAAAAGATCGCTGCCTGGACGGAGCGATTGATCGTTTGCTCGCTGAGCTGCGTGCGCAGGACGGAGGAGACGCCGAGCATCGCGACCAGGATCGCCGGGGCCAGAATGACAACCAGCCCCATCCACACCTTCACGCTTTCCAGATCCATGGTTTCGATCATCCTGTGTGTGTTGCCCCGGTCGATGATGCACAAGCCCGACGCGTAAGCGAGGCTCACGAGAATCCCTCGCCACACGATGATGCACGGCCCGACGTATGCGAGGCCAGGGGAAACCTTCGCTTACGCAGCGGGCTAGTGATTGCACAAACCCGAGGCGTGAGCGAGGTCGCCATCCGTCAACCAATCTCCGCGAACTCCAGGTGTTCGCGCCAGCCGCGATACCAGTCGACCGACGATGCGGCCCGGGGCAACTCCGTTGCCTGCGGCTGGTACGAGCGAAAATCTCCATCCTGGAAATAGGTGAGCGTGCGCGTGTGCGGCTCGATCAAGGCGAGCTGAATCCAGCCCATGCGGCACAAGCGCGCGATCCCCTCGTTGCGTTCCATCATGCGGAACATCACCTCGCGCGTCGTTTCGATCACGATCAGCAACCGGACCGGCTCGTGGATCTCGACCATCTGCCAGGGTAAGCCGGTGCGCAGGTCGCTGGCAGCGCCGTTCATGACGCCGAGCAGGGCAGAGATGTTGTGCGGCAGCTTTGTGCCGCAGCCCCAGCCGTCGTTGTCGACATAAGAGAAGAAGTATTCGAGGTTGATGCCACAGCATACCGGGAAGACTGCGGACAGAATGCGCAGCAGGATCGTACCGTCGGCATCGTCCTGCGTCGGATCATAGGACGTCAGGAACGCACGCCGATCGAGGTACAATCCACGGGTGATGTCGCGCCGGCCGACGACGCAGATGGCATTGGTCGCGTGGCCGCACTCCGGCCGGGTCTGCGACAGGTCCTCGGAGCGCTCCTCGACATGCATTCGCGCGTCCGCGAACGACATCGTCAATGGCGCCGACATGAAACGCCGGCAACGCTCGTGCGCGTTGCGTTCGCAGGTCGCATCGAGGTGTTTGCGGGCGGCGGCGAATTCCTGTCGGCGAAAATCGGGAATGCGATCGACATCGTAGAAGGTGACCGAATCATCGCAGGTATTATGATAGCCCCCGACGAAAGCGATATCGGCGCCGATGACGAGGCCGCGCTGTGCGAGCTTCTCGCGCACGCGTGGATCGTTGAGAATGTGGGCCATGGCGCGGGCGTTGGGCCCGCCGGCGGCGCCGCCGCAGGCGCCGCAGTTATACGCGGAGTTGTGTGGATTGTTGAGGCTATTCGAGCCGTGGCCGATCAGCAGTACCAGCGGCGAGAAGTTGGCTGTCAGGCCGATCTCGCGCAGCAACCGCTCGGCGGCGCCGGTCATCTCGTCGAGCGAGAAGCCGACGTGGCCGTTCTCGGGGCCAGGCGTCGCATCGCCACGTTCAAGTTGCAAGCGCGTCTTGGGAGGCGCCTGCACGATGCCGCCGAACACGCGGCGCAGCTTCGCCGCCACGCGCGGAAACAGGATGCGGCCGATCAGCGGGAATGACGCGAGCACGCCGACCGCTGCCGTCAGGAGCGCGCCCAGCGCGAACGATCGGCTGCCGACATGGATCTGATGCGATGCCGTGCCGAGCGCCTTGCGCGTGGCGGCCCGTCGGCGATGCGTCTCGCCGAGCGATTCGTCGACTTCCTCGGTGACCCAGTGTTGCGGCCGAATCACCACCGGGCAGAGCGGCACGAAATGCGCGTCCGCCGCCCCGCGATAGTACATCGCCACTGCATAAAACCCGGCCGCGCCGAACGTCTCGACCTCCGGCGCGATCTCCTCAAGATGCCGGCGAAACGATTCCTCGCGCTCGTCCAGGCAACACACCACCTGGAATTTCGGCGGTGCACCCGGCTGTCGTTTGTTGCGCGCATGGATGGCAATCGCATCGAGCGTCTGCGTGCGAAAACGCCGTTCGAATGCCAGGTGGAAAATGCGCCGGCGATCCATTTCGGAAAACGTCTCGATTTCCTCGATGAGCGTCGTCCATTGCGCCGGCTCGAGACGCCGCAAGTCCTCCGGCGTCCAGCCGAGCACCTGGGCGAGCTGGAACACGAGGAAAGCGCGCTGTTCGATGCTCGGCGTTGCGGCCTTGCCGTTGCGGCGCTGCAGCTCGTCGCGCAGCGAGTGCAGCGGGCCGGAGTAGCCGAGCTCGGTGCGCGCGATGTGTTGCAGCGACCAGCGATCGAGCAGCAGGCGAATTGCCAGGAAACCGTCGAGGCTGCCGGCGGGGACGGGATGGACGACCTTGTCGCCGCGCGCTTCGACTTGCGCGATCATGCCGGCCCAGCCGCGCAAGGCAAGCAACGTCGCCGACAGGAAGTCGGGCCATTCGCACTCGGGCACGCCGAGTGCATTCAGCGATTCCTCGATCGATTCAAGCGCGCTGATATGTGCCTGTTCGAGTCGATCGAGTTCGGCGCTCAGGCCGTGCAGCCACGCCGCCGGTGGACCGCCGGGCTGCCGATAGAGAGCCCGGAACGATTCCAGGAACCCCTCATCGCGGCGCGGCAACTGCCAGTGCGACAGCCCCTGATCGAGATACGCCGCACAGAACCGGATCAGCACCTCGTGCACCGGCTCATCTGCGTCGACGCCGGTCGCATGCAGGAGCGCGTCGCGATGCCGCAGCGATTCGGCGGCATCGGCCGCGCTCGCCGGCACGCCGCGAATGCCGTCGCAGCAGATGCGCCACAAGGCCTGCAGCGTGAACGCTTCCCAGTCGGCGTCGTTCCAGGTTTCGATCACCGCTTCGTTGAGCCGGCGAAAGACGCTGGCAAGCTGACGCCGCAATCCTTCGTCGGCGTGGCCAGCGCGGTTCGCTTCGTCGCCGCCGCGCAGGTCGCGCATGACCCAGCGCCGCGTCTCGGCAATCAAACGATCATGCACGGCAGACGATGTTTCGCCGCGAATGCAGCGGAACGCGTCCTTCTCCGCCACGAACCAGACCAACTCCTGCGTCGGCCCGGACCGCAAGGGATACAGCAGCATGGCGAGGCGGAGGTCCAGTCGCGTCGCCAGGTGCAAGACCTTCTGCGCCGCGTGATCGCCGAGACGCTCCTGCAAGACCTCGGTCAGTTCGGTGGAGCGGATGCGGCCGCGCCGCAAGTGGTCGCGATACCAGTCCTCCGACATGTACGGCTCGCAGCCGAAAACCTTGCCGCCGCGCTGCACCGCCTCGTCGAACGGCTGGTCCTCGAATGCATGCAGGGTGTTGTGATGGATGAAGACGGTGATCGGTCCCTGAGCGGGCAAGAGATGGGCCGCGTGCTCGATCATTGCCGCAAGCACACCGGCGTGGCGACCGTGTGCCACGCCAACGCCATTGGACGATGCGCCCGGGGACGATGTCCCCACCTGGGCGGCAAATTGGTTCTTCACGTTTGCATCCATCAAATACCCGTGCCTCCGGCGACTGCGATCGCGGAGGCACGGGCAGGTTAACACACTTGCTACTTCGCCATGACCGAAGTCTCTTCGGCCGGCACGCCGTTCGCGCCATGGCTCTGGGGCGGTGTCGTGCTGGGCTTTGCATCGGGGATGCGGACAGCCTTGGTCCGGGCCGCATACGGATGCGACGACACCGGCACATGCTCATCCATGCCGATCACAATGAACTTGCGGCCTTGCTCGTGGAAATCCTTCTCGATTTCGTGCAACTTTTCCATCGTCGTGTGATCGACGAGCCGCGTCTCCGACAGATCGACGATGACATCATGACTGGGAGCGGCAGCCAGGATCGCTCGCCGCAGGAAAATCCAGTTGCTGAAGATGGCGAAGTGGTAGACGCGGATCAGCTCCGTCTTTTCGTCGGGACGCTCCACCACCACCGTTGCCTTCACGAATGCCAGCACCGGCAAGATGTTGTACAGGTGAATCGCAAACTTCACGACGATACCAATCGCGATGCCCTTCAAGAGATCCGTCGCCAGCACGGCAACGATCGTCACCACAAAAATGATGAGCTGCTCCCGGCCGATCTTAAACACATTGAAGAACTCGCGCGGCGACGCCAGACGGAAGCCGGTGTAGATCAGCATCGCGCCGAGGGCAGCGTTCGGAATGCGATGAATCAGGAACGGCACCGTCGCCACGAAGCCAAGCAGGAAAAGCCCGTGGAACATGTTGGCGAAGCGAGTGCGTGCACCGTTGTCGATGTTCGCCTTGCTGCGGACGATCTCGGCGATCATGGGAAGCCCGCCGACGAAGGCCGCGATCGTGTTGCCGATGGCGATGGCGAGCAGGTCGCGGTCCATGTTGCTCTTGCGATGCCAGGGATCGATATTGTCGATGGCCTTGGCGCTCAGGAGCGACTCAAGGCTGCCGATGAGGGCGAACATGATCACCCAGTACCAGGCACGTCCCGCGAGCTCGGGCTTGTAAAGGCAGGTGAAATCCGGCGTGGTGATGGCCGCGAACATGTTGTCAGGCACGTTAACGAGGAAGTGGTCGTCCACCTGATAAACGTGCTCGCCGAAGGTGTAGGTGTGCTCGTCGGCAAGATCGAAATAAATCCCCATGGCGACGGAAACAAGCAGCACGATCATCGCGGCCGGCACCATTTTCACGTAGCGGTTCTTGATGAACGGCAGGCCGAACAGGAGCAACACGCTGATGCCGCCGATGAGGGCGATCTCAGGATTCATGTTGGCGAACTTGGCGGGCCAGGCAAAGTGTCCCGTTTCGAAGTTCCAGGGGACAAAGATATCGCGCAGCAACTGGAGCGGGCTGCCCGCATTGTCGACGCCCAGGGCGACGGGGGCATTTTTGGCGATGATGATGACGCCGATGGCGGCGAGCATGCCGTGCACGACCGAGGTCGGAAAGAATTCGCCGAGGATGCCGCTGCGAAAGACGGCAAACAGAATCTGCAACACGCCTGCCGCGGCACCGACGGCGAGGGCCATGCGATACGCCTCATGGGTTGGCGTGCCGCCGCCGAAGTCATTGACGCAGCCGATGGCGATCACGATGAGGCCCGCGGCGGGACCTTTGATGGTCAGTTCCGAGTTGCTGATGAAGGCCGACAGAATGCCGCCGATGATCGCGGTGAAGATGCCGGCGATGGGCGGATAGCCGGAAGCGGACGCGATTGCCAGGCACAAGGGCAAGGCAATGAGAAAGACGAGAAAGCCGGAGAGCAGGTCATAGCGCCAGTATTTTGCCAGCCCTTGCAGATTGCCGACCGGGACTTCTTTGCTTTCCGGGGCTTCTTTGTTGTCGGTTTCCATGAAAACCGCTCCGTTTCGGTAGATGGGGATAACCAGCGACTGCCGGACCGCGCGATGGCTCATGACGCCGAGCGCTGATGCACGCAATCTCTGACAGAAGGAAGGTAGGCTAGACGATCGGGCGCGACTTCGCGCGCGGGCTGATGCTGGGAGCGGCGCTGCATCAAATCCGCAACTGCTTGAGCGCGTAGATCGAATCGCCGGCAAAAGAGGTGGCTGCGGAGTGGTTCATCCAAGGACAAGGGAACGTGAAGCGAACGTGCGCGAAGTCCGCGCGCCGGCACAGCTTCGCCTCGACACGACCGTCACTTTCAGGACCAGGCATGGAATCCTCATCCTGATCGGGTGCATCCGTTTCCGGCGGGACAACCTCGAACAAGCTCGCCAACTGCCCCAACGGCGTAGGCACTCGAACCGTCATGCAGAGCATCAGTGCAACAATGATGACCGGTGTTTGAAACATCAATGCCCATGCTCCCTGGCCCATTTTCAATTTGCATGGTAACTGTCCGTCCAAGTCCTCACAAATCGATTTTGATTACAAATTCCATAGAAAAAATCCCGGATTCGTTACCGAAGCTAGTTGCTATAACTGCAGCCAGATCATTGACTTCTGGACCGCTACCCGCTCAGGCAACATTCCAGGCATGAATACGGCAGAATTGCCCGGGCGCCAAAGGTTCGAACGCGCCGGCTTACGGAAAACTCTTTATGTTTCACAAGTCATCTGCTCTTTCAAATTCCCTGCGAATCGGTTCTTATGCGGGGAAGCTTCACAAAGCGTGAGGCGGTGGAAGGAACCACCTAACCTGCGCAGGCTTTCGGAATGGCTTCCTTGATGCAAAATGCCTCGTCCGGGTCCGGGCACCAGGGGTTGCCTGGCGTGACACTGGAGGTTCGCCAGGGACCGGCGCGCTCGGCGACGTATCCGCTCGAGCTCGTCGATTTCCTCGTCGGCAGCGTGCCAGGCTGCGATTTGCGCGTGACGGCAGATGCGCCGGCGGTGCTCTGCTTGATCGCTCGCCATCCCGGCGGCACCACGTTGCGCCGGCTCGCGCCCACGCAATCCATCCTTGTCAATAACCAGCCCGTCTCCACGCGCGAATTGGCCGACGGCGATCGCGTACAGATCGGCGCCGTCGAGATCCTCGTCCGCATCAGCCCCGCCTCAGGCAGCGATGTCGAAAAAGCCAGGGCAGAGCTTGCTGGCCATGTGCAGGAGTTTCGCGATCAGCTCGTTGCATTTCAGGAACAGAAAGACGCCTTCGAGAAGCAGAAGCTATCCTCGACCGATGCACGTGTCAGCGTGTTGCAGGCGAACCTCCAGGAACGGGATGCCGAGCTTGGCAAGCTTCGCCAGGAAATGGCGGACGTGCGCCGCCAGCTTCGCGATCATTATCAGGATGGCCGTGATCGCCTGGCTGGCATGCAGGACGAATTCGCAAAGACGAAGACGGACCTCGCCGAGCGTGAGCGAAGGCTGCAAATCGAGGAACAAGCCGCCGGCGAACGTCGGCAGCGCGATCGGGCGCGTGAGGAAGACCTCGAACAGCGCACCATCGAATTCACCCAGCGCACGCTTCGCTTCGACGAGGAGAAGCGATCCTTCGAGCAAAAGCAGAAGGATGCCCTCGCCGACTGGACGGTTCGCAAAACCGATATCGAGGCGCGCGAAAAGGCGCTTGCCGAGCGGTCGCGCGACCTGGATGCTCGCATCAAGCAACACGAGGCAGACGTGTTGCGTTTGCATCGCGGCCAGGGGGTCCATGAAGAACGCGATATCCAGCTCAAACTCCAAGCCGACGAGCTCACTCGGCAACGCGACCAGCTTCGCGAGGACACTGCCGAGGTCGAGCAGCAACTGATTCGGCTCGAGGAATGGCGCATCAAGATCACCGAGGAGTCGCAACGTCTCGCCAGCCAGAAGCAGGAACAAACCGTCCTCGGCAGGCAACTTGCAGAACGGACCGCGTCCCTCGAAGGGCAGCAAGCCACGCTGGCCTCGCTGCGCAGCCGCCTCGAACGCATGCGTGAAGAGATCCGTGCCCGCGAACAGCAACTCGACGAACAGCAGGCGACGCTCGACGCGCGCGCGGCCGAGCTCAATCGCAAGCAGCAGGAAGCCGAGAGCCGGCAGGCCGAGATGCATGCGGAGCGCTCGCAATACGAACTCGATCGCCAGCAATGGCTCGAGCGCAGCGCCGTCATGGAAAGCGCGGTGCGCCAGCTCAAGCAAGCCCAGGACGCGCTCGCGATCGAGCAGGAGCAGTTGCGCGTCGAACGTGAACAGTTTGACGAGCGCCTGAAGCTGCACACCGAAGCCGACGGCATCCTGCAAGGCCGGCTCGCCCATCTCGCCGAGACGCAGGCCCGCTTCGATCTGGAACGGCAAGCCCAGCAGCAACGCGGCGTTCACCTCGTGCAGCGCGAGGAAGCGTGCCAGACGCTGCAGGAACAACTGCATCGCCGATCTGACGCGATTGCGGTCCGCGAGAAGGAAATCACCGATCGGCTCCAGGAACATCAGACGAAGCTGGCGGCTCTGGATGAGCGCTCCAAACAGCTCGACGAGCGCGAACAGGATTTGCAAAAACAGCTCGAATCGTGGCACGCCGACCTGGCGCAGCGCGTCGAGGAGTTGCAGAAGAAGCATCAAGCGGTCGCCGGCCTGGAGGGGACGCAGCTCGATCAGCTCAACGCGCTGGCGATCGAGCGCAAGACGCTGGCCGACGAGCGCGCCCAGTTCGTGCTCGAACAGCAGGCCGCCAACGAGAAGCTCGCCCAGGCCCGCGCCGAGCTGGACGCCATGCGTGCCGAGGCGACCAATTTCTTCAGCGGCCTGCCCGATGCGGAATTGCGCGCCGGCGCCGCGGTCGAACGGCTCGGCAATGCCCGCGCGACGCTGCGCAACCATCTCGGCGAGATCCATCAATATGTCCGCGCCTGCCAGGAGGAGCTCGAGCAGGTGCGCAGCCGAACGCAGGCGGACCTCGAGAAATTGCAGGCGGACGAGCAGACGCTGCGCCGCAGCCAGGACGAGCATCGTCTCGCGATGACGGCATTTCGTCAGCAGCTCATCGACTGGCAATCGCAGATCGGCGAACTCAAGAGCGTCCTGGCACGCGATGCATCTCGGCTGGAACGGAAGCAGGCGCAGGTCGACGAAAAAGCGCGCACCGTCGAGGTCGAGACGCAACGGCTTGCCCAGCACGCGGAGGTGTTGCAGCAGCAGGAACGAGATGTCGCCGGCCGCCGCGAGGAGATCGATCGGCATCTCGTCGACATGCGCGAATGGTATCGCCGCAAGCTGCGCGAGCTGGCCGGCATTCCGCTCGTTCCCGACTCTCTCGCCTTCGACGCCGAGCCGACGATTCTGCCGGGACCGCCGGTCAACGAAGCGACGACCGAGGATGGCGAAGTCGGCATCGTGCCGACCGGCCGCAGCATCCTGTCGCTGTCCGGTGCGGTCGATCAAGGCGACCAGAAGCTCGGCGAGGTCTTGCGTCAGGCTCAGCTCATCGACGCCGACACGCTGACTGCGTTGCTTGCCGAGGCGCGGCGGCAACGTCGCTCGCTGCGGCAGGTGCTCCTCGCCAGCGGTGTCATCACGCTCTATCAGCTCGCGCTGATCGAGACGGGCAACGTCGAAGGCCTGATGATGGGACCGATCCGCGTCATCGATCGTCTGCGCAACGGCGTCCATGAAACCGTCTACCGCGTGTTCGATCCGCGCCGCGGCGCCGAGGCGGTGCTGCGCCATCTCGCCGAGGCCGACATGGCCGACGCGGTCAAGCCGGACGAATTTCGGCAGCGCTTCGCCCAGGCCCGGCTCAACGATCCACATGTCGCGAACACGCTGGAGGTGCTGGACCTTTCGGATCGACCGGCGGTGCTGCAGGAATGGCTGTCAGGCCTGCCGGCGACCGATTGGCCGCCACTCGCCGCCGCCCCGGGCGTTTGCTATCGTTTGCTGTTGCAGGCGGCTCAGGGCCTGGCAACGGCTCACCACGCCGGTGTCGTCCATGGCCATCTCAACGACTCGCTCTTGCTGCTGACCGCGGACGGCGTCCTCAAGATTTGCGGCCTCGGCGAGCCCCCCTGGCTCATCGGCATCCAGCACGATGACGAGCCGACGATGCGCGATGACCTGCAGGCGCTGGGCCGAATCGTGTCCGGCTGGTGCACGCCGACCGGCGTCCGCAAGGGCCCCAAGACGAAGCCGTTGCCGGAGGCCCTGGTATCGGTGCTGTATCGCCTGGCCGCCGACGGCGACGCCGGCTATCGCGACGTCCGCGAATTGTTGGACGATCTCGCCAATGTCTCGGCGTCCATTCCTGCAAACGCAGAGGCGTGGGACCGCCTGCTGAAGTATGTCCGCGAACACGGCGCCGCCGAGGCGACGCTCCGGCAGTCGGCATAGTGGCAGAGCCGGCAGCAGGTAGCCGGCAGCCGGCAGCCAGACAGGCACATTGCAGCTACCGGCGCTACCCCCCGCCAGCCGCTTGCATCGCATCTCTCTGGCTACCGGCCGCCTGCTGCCCGCTACCGGCTGAACCCCGTGGTAACCGGCAAATCCCCTTTACTCGGCAGCTCCGATGCGGCCAGCCGGTAAGTGGGAAAAAAATTTCCGATTGTGTAAAGTTATTCGTTGACAGAGACTCTGAGGACGGTTAGGTTTATATCGTCGAGCAAGCGCGGGAAGCGCTTCGACGGGCTGAAAGGCTCGCCGAACCGAACCATGAGGGCAAGGTTTCTCCTTCCTGGCCGAGCACCGGCAATCGCGGAAGGGTGCCGCGGAGTGATTGACGACTTCGCATCCTTGACCAGTAATTCAGCGAAAGAACGATCCCATAAGGCAGTCGGCCTGAGCATCAGGGTTGGTGCGCAGGTTCAACACTCTCTCCATTGGTAGGTGGTCTCATGAGCGTCAACTTACTCGAAGCGAAAATGCTCTCCGAAGAGGAACGTCTGGAAAGCATGCTGATGCGAAGGATCGGCAACCGCGTTCGTGATCTGCGCGTCATTCTCCTTGCGGACGGCCTAATTCTCCAGGGACGCACCGCCACCTATCACGCCAAGCAACTCGCCCAGCACGCCGCCATGGAACTTGCCGAGATGCCGATCCTCGCCAACGAGATCGAAGTGCTTTAATCCGGCGCCATCGTCGAAGCCAAAGCAGGAGGGGTCAAAAGCCCCTCCTGTTTTTTTTGCCCTTCGTTGTCCCCTCGTTCCCGGACTCCGTTTGGGAACGAGGGCTCCGTTTGGGAACGAGGGCTGTCTGACTCGCCATGTCCTACAACCGGAACGAATTGCC
>DASRSQ010000719.1:0-6828 GCA_035656475.1 Gemmataceae bacterium
TCGTATATTTTCACCCACAAGAATCCCGGAAGAACCCTTTATTGAATCTCCAAGCGAAATGAGAGCGGAGAGGCAAATAAGGCGATGATGCACAGCGGCAATCCTCTCCGAATTGGTGATTCCGTCCCTGCCCATTCTAGTCGGGGGACCGGCGCATGAGAAAGCCCTCGACGGCGTGCGCTAAGGGGACCAACTGACACCCATCACAAGCAAATCTACTAACTCCATATAACACCATCAGTCTGTCACTGTCCGGCCATATCTCGGCTTTCACTGGTGGAGGTGCTCAATGCGTTGGGCGTTGCTCATCGTCTTGTTCATAGTCGTCGCCCGGCCTGCAATCGCCGGGCAGGATAAACCGCCGGGACATTTCCGATCCTTCGAAAACGACGAGGCATGGGCAAAGCTCCCTCGTGACAATCCGCCGCTGCCCCCGTGGGCCAAGATGCTTGTGGGGCCGCTCCCAAAGACCACGGCGAAGATGCTCGAACTCGATTACTTCCACCGTACTAACAACCCCCTGGGAGCAGAGTTGTCGGCGCTCCTACGATGGTACGCGGCCGACGCCCTCGGCTCCGACTTCGGCAAGGCGACCGCGGAAGCCGATCTTCGAGCCGCGTGTTGACCAAGCTCGGCGATAAGGACGCGCTCGATGCGGACATTCGAGTGGCCGCCATGTTTGCACGGAAGCTCACCCTGGAAGGTCATGCCATCACCGACGCAGAATTCGCGGAGTTGCTCAGGATCTTCGGTCCCGAAAAGGTCACCGCGATCGTCCACACTGTCGCCTATGCCAATTTCCACAACCGGGTCGTGCTCGGACTAGGGGCGGCTGGCGGTGCGGTGCCGCCGGTGGATGCAAAATTCGCCCCGGAAAAACTGGCGAAGCTTTCGACTCCGGCCCGGCCGCCCTGGGACGACTTGAAATCGGCGAAGCCGGGTGGCCTGTCCGTACGAGTGGACTGGAGCAAGGCCGGACCAAACGAGTTGAACCTCGCGCTGGAGAAGCAGAAAGGGAGAAAGCTGAGGATTCCACTGCCAGATGCGTCCAGGATCAAGGATCTGCCCACGAACGAGCGCGCGCAAGCGGAGCGGGTCGTCTGGACGAATGTCAGCAGCGGCTACCAACCGGAGATGCCGCGAAGGTGGTTTGCCGCCCTGTATACCTATTACGATGAGGCTAAGGTGGACCGTGTGTTTACCAACTCGGTCTTCTGGGTGGTGACCCGCACTAACGACTGCTTTTACTGAATGGGCCACTCCGAAATGTTGCTCGCGGTCGCGGGCCTCAAACCCGGAGAAGTGAAGGCCTTGAAAGAACGACTGGCGGTGGGCGACTGGTCCGATTTTCCTACCGCCCAGCGCACAGCGTTTGCGCTGGCCTACAAACTGAGCAAGGATCCCGCAGGGTTCACAGCCAAAGACCGTGCGGCCTTGATTGAGGTGTTCGGTCCCGAACGGTCAATCGATCTGATCTGGTACGTCTCCTGGTGCAACTACATGACTCGTGTTGCCGACGCATTCCAATTGCCGCTGGAGAGGGAGAACTGCTTCATGCCGCCAGAAAAAAAGGACCGCAAGAAAAATGATGGTGGGGTCTGACTACCGAAATGGAGCGAATCGATGGCGTCCGCCCCCGGCGCGACCCACAAGATCTCGCGTTGAAGGGAAGCCAGCTTCTCGGGCGGCAATTAGGCAGCGAAATCGCGATCCGATTCATCGGCTTTTGTTCGCAATCTATTCCGCAGATACCGATCGAACAGCGCTTGCCGCACCGCTGCACCTACGTGCTCGTCTTCAACTCGGCGGGCGACCTTTTCATCCATCTGCGCACCCCGACCAAGGATGTGTTCCCGAGCCACTGGGACGTCTGCATTGGCGGCGTCCTGGCCGCCGGCGAGACGTTCGATCAAGGCGTCCGCCGCGAGATCCAGGAGGAGCTCGGCGTCTATGCCGTCGCAGAGCCGCTGTTTCCGATTCGCTATGCAGATGCCGCCACCATCGTGCATGGGATGGTGTATCGTCTCGTGCACAATGGGCCGTTTCGCTTGCAGGTCGAGGAGATTGTGCGCGCCGAGTTCGTGTCCGTTGCGGAGGTGCTCGAACGCATCCATCGCGATCTGTTCTGCCCGGATGGCGTGAAGGTACTGGAACAGCATCTTCGTGCCTCTCGAACTCAATAGTTCAAAGTACGACATGCATCGCACTTCCGAGGACTGGTTTACCCTTGGTGAACTCGCAAGCATAAAAAGGTGACCGGGTGGTATCGAACAGCTGGACGGCTGCAAGAAGAATCGCCGATGAGTTGAGGGCGGCACTGTGTGATCTGGGCCAAGGCCGTCGTCATTGGCCTGCTCATTGATTGGCTGCGATGATAGCGACGCTCGTTGCAAACCCGGCCGACATCATCTCCCGTCCAGGATCTGGTGCACTTTTCTTACAAGAGCGAGCGGGGTGTAGGGCTTTTGAATGAAGGCCGCCTTTTCTTGTTCGACACCGTGTTTCACCACAATGTCGTCCGTGTACCCACTGGTGTATAGCACCTTCATCTTCGGGAAGCGCGATCGCAATGCGTCGGCCAGACGTGGTCCGTCAATGTCGGGCATCACCACGTCCGTCACGAGCAAATCAAAGTCTCCATGATAGGTCGCAGTGAGATGCAGTGCCTCCTTACCATTACGCGCGGCCAGGATCTTGTAACCGTAGGATTGCAGGCCAAACAATGCCAGACTTCGGACTGCATCTTCATCCTCCACCAGCAACACCGCC
Organism: Gemmataceae bacterium; assembly: GCA_035656475.1. Taxonomy (GTDB): domain Bacteria; phylum Planctomycetota; class Planctomycetia; order Gemmatales; family Gemmataceae; genus SIAQ01. The sequence goes on from DASRSQ010000719.1 coordinate 2,770, forward strand.
TGGGTGCCATGCACCTCCGCATCCATTTCGCATTTCGGAGCAAGTAGTTTCTCGGTCACTGCAGGGAGCAAGATTTTGAAGGATGAGCCAATGTCAGGCTCACTCGTTACCTGGATTTGGCCGCCACTTTGCTGAATGATGCCGTGGACCACCGCGAGTCCCAAGCCCGTTCCCTTCCCGACACCTTTCGTCGTGAAGAACGGTTCAAAAATCCGGGCTTTAACTTCGGGAGTCATGCCGGTGCCGGTATCGGTCATGGTGAGACTGACGTAGTTTCCAGGTCGGAGGTCGGCATGCACAAGCGCGTAGCCCGGACCCACGCAAACGTTTCGCGTTTCGATGATCAGCTTCCCGCCTCGAGGCATGGCATCGCGTGCGTTTACGGCTAGGTTCATCAGCACCTGGTTGACCTGTCCCGGGTCGGCCTTGACGTTGGCGATCAGGGGGTCGAGGTCAGATGTGAGCGCGATGTCTTCGCCGATTAGCCTCCGGAGTATCTTTTCGGTTTCACGGACACAACCGTTCAAGTCCAGCACCTTGGGCTCCAGAACGGTCTTGCGACTGAACGCCAGCAATTGTCGAGTGAGCGAGGCTGCACGCTCACCGGCCTCACTGATAGCCTTGACGGATTCGCGCTTTGGGTCGTTCACGCCAAGCCCACCGAGCAGGATCTCACTGTAGCCTGAGATGATGGTTAGCAGATTGTTGAAGTCGTGAGCGACGCCGCCCGCCAAACGTCCGATCGCCTCCATTTTCTGGGCCTGTCGGAATTGCTCTTCGAGCTTCTTCTGCTCGCTGAGGTCGCGCATTAGCGTTGCGAAAAACTGCACCTCGCCGCGTTCGTCCTTGTTGACAACGATTACCTGAGACACGGGGAGTTCCCGGTTATCGCATGTCCGGAGGGTAGTCTCGCCGGACCAGATTCCCGCTTTGATGGCCGAAGGAATTGCTTCCTCGAGAATAAGTTGACGCGCCGTTACGGGATGGTATTCGGCAAGGTTCATCCAAGGAAAAGCGTCATAGTCGCCGATGCCGATCAAACGGCGCCCGGCCTTGTTGAGAAAGATTGGACGGCCGCAGCTGTCAGCGATTCCGACGAAGTCCGAAGTCGCTTCAAGCACGAAGACGAGACGTGATTGCTGCTCTGCAAGGCGAACCTGTTCGGAGATATCATTCTTGATTGCGATGAAATGGCTGACCTGACCCATGGAGTCACGCACGGGCGAGATTGTCATCTGCTCCGTGTATTCCGTGCCATCCTTACGGCGATTGCACAAGGTCCCGTGCCAGACCCGACCAGCCACGATGGTGCACCACAGTTCGCGATAGAGGTCATCGTTTTGCCGCCCTGACTTCAGGAATCGAGGGTTCTTGCCAATGACCTCGCTCTTCGTGTAGCCTGTCATCGCGGAGAACGCTGGGTTGGACCAGAGAATCCTGCCGGTCCGGTCGGTGATAAGAATCCCGTTCGCTGATGCTTCCACGGCGCCAACCAGTAGTTGCACTGGGTCGAGGTGGCTCTCGGAAATTGCAATCATGAATGAGGAGGATTCGGTTCGGTTGTCTACAATCTGGGATAAATTGTCGCCTTCGGACATTGACGCCTCCACGGTATGGCACCCTGTGCGCTGTGCATCCAAAGTCTAGGTCATGGAACCAAGGTGGGTGATGGGAAAATCGAGGCGATACGTCGGAGGCCTTCGCGCACAGCATGGGCTGTTGCGGCCCGACGACCGAGTGCAGACCAACTGAAGCCGGCGCGGCGCACCGCCAGGCCATCCCAAAGCGCACGCGGGTCTCGATTCCCGCGGCGCCGGCCGGTTGTGCGTCGTTACTCTGCGGAGGCCGAGCTCATCGTTTTGCGTGACCGGTTCGTCGGCACGGAGAGGTTTCTGAGGCGCGACATCCCAAATTCCCCTGGAAAGAGGAACGGACGACGCGGTCCCGGCGTGGGAACACGTCGTGGGCTCGACCTCGTAAGGCTGTTTGGTGCCGCTCAGATTCTGAGCGTGATGCCGTTGAAGCGAACCATCCTGGCGCTGCACGACAGGCCCTACGGCTTCTTGCCGGAATGCCCCAGAATCGCATAAAAGGCCCCTTCCAGGCATTGGCACCCCCATTTCGTATAAATTAACGTGAACTTATGACAATACCACAGGCGCCGCGGTAGCGTCATTAAATGCTTGTCTTCCCATGTTGCCTACATTATCTAGTATAGTTTGGCTGGCCGATATATTTCGCTGGCCGGTTGACATCGATGGAGGAATTTGGTCTGATGGCAAGAGAAATTAATGCGCTTTTTTGTTCAGGTATCGATTCTGGTTTCTGATCTGGCCTGTGTCACATAGCTCCAGGGTGAGCAACTATCGCTCCCCGTAGGGCCGATGCGTCGGAGGGGCCGAGCTGATTGATCCATCACCTGATGGGCCGTCGCACAGCGCGAGAAATGGTTGCGGCGGTTATACGTGGGACAGGCAACGGATTCGCTTCGTTCAACGGCAAGGAGAAGTTCTCCAACAACGGAGCCACAGAGAGCGTTATACGATTGGGCGGCAGGAATTCCAGAAGTAGCCCGAGATGGAAGTGCGCGGGCGACTCAGCCTCAACGTAGAGCCATTGATGCCCCCAATTTGCCCCCAAAGAATTCGGGTCTCCATCACGCCGGGTGACCGTCCACTTTCGATTGAACGAGGGGCCCCGATCACGACGTCACCCGCCCCGACCCTGGCAGTCAAAGCACCAGGAGCCGAAGATCGGCGTCCCAAGTTGACACCCCGAAAACGAAAAGTTCAACTGGCGTCCTGTTGCCTCCATTCCGACACGCGAGCACCCGATCGAATTTAGGTTGGGTGCTCGTTTCCTATTGGCAGTCAATGTTTTGCGTCGTTACGGGTGAGGTTCGGAAAATTTGTTGGGGCTCGTCGGACGCAACTGCTGAAATACGAATATGTTACCGGGTTCAATCGTTCCATATCATCATCTTCATTTTCGTCATCCGCCTCAACTCCGGTGGGGCGGACCGACTCCCGTCATCGGCTTTACGCCGTGGGCGCGCTGGCCAACACCTCTGCCAGGATCGGCAAGCCCAGGTTCGATGCCTGCACGCCCTCGGCGACACAGATTTTGAGGACCTCCATGATCTCTTCCATCGTGGCGCCGTGCTTCAAGGCCGCCTTGATGTGCCGGCGCGTTCCCGGTGCGTACATGTGCGTGATGGACGCATCGAAGGCGATGCTCAGAAGCTCGGCCAGTTTGGGAGGAAGCGTGTTGCCGATATAAACCGGAGCGCCCGCGGCGATGAAGGATTCCGTCCATGCCGGGTCAAGTTCGAAGAACGGCTCCCAAGCCACGTTCCATTGACCGGCGGCTTTCATCTTGTCGCAGATCGGCGTGGCGCCGGCGTTCCTCGGCGTGGGTTGTACGCCGGCGGCCTTGGCTTCTTCCAGAAGAATTGGAGCGGCAAGGCTGCAGGTGTGGATCGACAGGAGCGACGCCATCTTGAGAACCATCAGTATTTCTTCGCGGGTCGCGCCAGCGTCGAGGGCACCACGAATATGGCGCCGAGTCCCCTCGGCGTTGAGGTTTGTGCAGGCGGAGCACCACGCCAAGGCGATCAATTCGACCGTCTTGCGTGGCAAGATCCCGCTGGTCCACGGGTTGGCGGACATCTTGAGACATTGATCGGCCCACGGCTTATCTAATTCGCTTAGCCGAGCCAGTGCTTGAGAATCCCACGGACCTGTCTCATTGCCTTGACTTGTCGTAGACATCATTTTCCTTATGGGTCAGGAGTGAATGGCTGGTCGGCCGGTGTCATGAGAAGCGACGTCCGCGGTGGCAGGTGCTGCGCCGAAACAAGGGCTAACGCTTGCGCACACCCGTCGCGTGAAGAACAGTTCGAACAATTTACCGTCACCCAACGCGCGGCCGATCTCCCACACGGCGAAAAGCGGCAAGAACGCAAGGAACTTCACGAACACGCGGATCAGGATCTCCCAAGGGCCCTGGTCCAGGAACTCGTGTACGACGGCACCGGCCGTTTTGCCGTGCCACCAGCCT
>DASRSQ010000720.1:0-4677 GCA_035656475.1 Gemmataceae bacterium
TTCTCGCAAGCAAAGCGGCCCTCGTCAACGGTTTCGACGGGGAGAAACGCAATTTCTTTCATGCGCAAAAAGTGATGAGAAGCGTCATCATTATCCGCTCGGCGGTTTAGCGCACGATATCGCCACAGCGCGCGCCATCTCGTGCGCTAAACCGCCGAGCGGATAATGATGACGCTTCTCATCACTTTTTGCGCATGAAAGAAATTGCGTTTCTCCCCGTCGAAACCGTTGACGAGGGCCGCTTTGCTTGCGAGAATGGGCACTTGAGATTTCCGGCCATCCCCCCTGTTACCGGAATCTACTTGCGGCCCAAGGAAGTAACAAAGGCCCACTCGCTCTATCGTTTGGACCTGTTAGCGGATGACGGGTATCTTTGAAATCGCACCCCAATCCAGAAAGATCATGCTGATGCTCTCCCACCTCCTGTTTCGCGCTCGTTTGGCCATCGCTCTTGGTATTCTGTGTCTCGGAGCGCATTTCGCCTCGGCCCAGGTGACGCCGGAACAGCAGGCCCAGATGCTGCTCAACAGCGCCCGCAAGGCTTACAACGACAAGAATCACGCCTTCGCCGCCGGCAAGTTTCGCGAGTTCCTGCAAAAGTTCGGCAACCACAAGGAAGCCGCCGCCGCCCGCTACGGCCTCGCCCTGGCATTGCTCGAAGGGCCGGACAAGAAATATGACGAAGCCCGCGACCTCATGCAGGGCCTGGCGGCGTCGAAGGAATTCCCGGATCGCGCTCTCGCCAACTATTACGCCGGCATCGCCGCACGTAGCCAGGGACTGACTGACCTGGCTCAGGCGGATGCCAAGCCGAATGAGGCTGTGAACCTTCGCAACCGGGCGCAGACACGCTTCAACGAGGCGATCCCGTTCCTCACCACCGCGGTGACCGCACTGCTGTCGAAAGTCGAGAACCCGCTCGACAAGGACAAGCTGACTCTGGAAGCCGAGTGGGTCGCGCGGGCTCGCTGCGATCTCGCCGAGCTGCAGTTGCGCGTCGGCAAGTTGAAGGAAGCCCAGGCCAGCGCCGCTCCGTTTGTCGCCGATCCGCTCTGGTCGAAGAGCCAGTATCGCAACCTCGGCCGCTACTTCCATGGCTACGCTAGCATTCTCCTGAAAGACAACGCGACTGCCCAGAAAACGCTGTCGCTGCTCACCCCGTTCGACGATCCCGGCTTCGGCACCCACGCCCGCTACTTGCTGGCGCGCACGCATCACCTCGCCGACGAACGCGCGGAGGCGACCACGCACTATGAAGGCACGCTCGCCGACTACGCCAAGGAGAAGGCGGCGGCCGTCAAGTATCTGCAGACGCCGACCACCAAGAACGAGCCCGAACTGCGTGCCCGCATGGAGGCGCTCGCTCGCAATCCGGCGCCGGATCACGTGGCGCGAACGACCTTCTATCTCGCGGTGTTGCATTACGAAGGAGGCAAGTTCGGCGATGCCAAGACACGCTTTGCCGAGTTCGTCAAGACGTTCCCGCAATCGTCGCTGAAGACCGAAGCGGAAGTACGCATTGGTTACTGCCAGGTGCAACTGCGCGAGTACGCCGACGCGGTCAAGACGTTGACGCCATTGGTCGAGAAGGAAGCTCGGCTGTCGGACCAGGTGCTGTTCTGGCTCGGCAAGGCCCAGGTTGGCCTCGCCCCGGATGCGACCGCAAACCTGCAGGCGCACAACCAGGCGATCGTCAATGCGATCAACACTTTCCGCTCCGCCGCCGATCGTGCCCAACGCATCGTTGCCCAGGATCCCGAAGCCAAAGCACGCCGCGGCGAAATCCAGCTCGAGATGGCCGATCAGATGCAGCACATCTGGCAAAACAAGGAAGCAGCCAACATCTATAGCCAGTTGCTCAACGAAAAGGTCCTGCCCGAGCGCGACGAGGAAATCATGCAGCGCTGGACCAACGCCCTGAACCTCGCCGGCGACTACACCGAATCGGACAAGGCGTGCGTCAAATTCCAGGAACGCTTCCCGCAAAGCTCGCTGCTGGCGCCGGTCCTGTTCGTCTACGCGGAGAACAGCTATTTCCGCGTGCTGGCCGCCGAGAAGGCGAACCAGGCCAAGGAGTTGCCGCCGCTTTATGCCGAAACGATCAAGCGTTTCCAGACGGTGATCACGAAGTTCCCCGAGTATCCCAAGATCAACACTGCACGCTACAGCCTGGGCCTCGCGTTCTATCGCCAGGGGGATTTGAAGAACGCGCTCACCACGCTGAAGGATATCCCCGGCCCCGAGCGCGGCGGTGACATCACGCTGACCTCCTTCCTGATCGCCGACTGCATCATGCGGCAAGTCCCCAACATCGTCCCCGACGACGCTCTCGCCGCGGGCAAGATGGAAGAGCAACTCAAGTCGGCGGCCGAGAACCTCGAATCATTCATCGGCTCCGCCGCCAAGGATCCGAACGTACCCGACGCGCTCGTCAAGCTTGGCCTCTGCCAGCAGCGCCTCGCCAGCCTGGCGGCCGATCCGAAGGAAAAAGCCCGCCTCTACACGGTCGCGCGCGATACCTACGATCGCGCCCGCAAGGATTTCGGCAAGGACAACCTCATCAACGCCCAGGCGACGTTCGAACGTGCCAAGTGCGTCGCCAACATCGGCGACATCAACCAGGGCATCAACGAACTTCGCCGCTTTACCGCCGATCCGTTCCGGCAAACGCCAGTCGCGCCGCAAGCCGTGTTGCAACTGGCGACGTATCTGCGAGCCCAGAACAAGCCCGCCGACGCGGTCGACGTCCTCGCCAAGAACCGCGATGTCCTGGAAGGCATTCTCAACAAGGATCCTGCGAAGGCGAAACCGATGATCGCGAAATTGCGCTATCATCACGGCATCGCACTCCGAGAGGCGGGCAAGCTGCCCGAAGCGCGGGCCCAGTTTGACAGTGCCATCAAGCTCGACGCCAAGCTGCCGGAGGCGACCGAGTCGGCGTTGCGCATCGGTCAATGCCTGAAGGAGGAAGGCCTGCAGCGTCTGGAGGCGGCGCAGAAACTGCAATACGCTGCCAAGACGCCGGACCAGCGTGGCAAGGCGAAGGCTATGACCGACGAAGGCTACAAGTTCGTGCGCGACTCGGCGGCTTATCTCGAAACGCACGCCGACCAGATCAAGCAGACGCCGGCGCTGGAGGGCACGCGGGCCCGCATGCTTTACGACGCCGCCTGGGGCGCCCGCATCTTGTCGGAGCCGGAAGTCGCCGCGGCGCGATTGGCGCTGCAACAGGAGGCGGCGAAGAAGCTGAACGCGACGTCGGCGAAATTCCCCCTGCCGGAGGTGGCGATCGACAAGGTGCCGTTGCAGCCGTCGGAGAAGCGGGCACGCGGCCTGTACAAGCTGTTGATCGATCAGGTCGGCGACACCGCCATCGCCACAGAGGCGCGCTTCGAGCTGGCTGAGCTGCTGGCTGAGCGCAACGAGAATGATGCCGCCCTTGCCTTGTTCAACGAGGTGCTCGACAAGGAGCCGGGCCAGGAGATGACCGAAAAGGTTCGCCTGCGTCTGGGCGGCGTCTTCGCCGCGAAGGGGAATCTGAAAGGCGCGCTGCAGCAGTTTGATGCGGTTGCCTCCAACCCGAAGAGCCCCCTCGTCGGCTGGGCTCAGTATCGCGCGGCCGAGGCGTTGATTCAAAATCAACAATACCCCGACGCGATCAAGCGTCTCACCATCTTCCGCGATCAGGGCCAATGGCAAAACATTGCCGGCCTCAGCGATCGCGCCCTGCTCCGGCTCGGCTACGCCTACGCCATCGACAAGAGCTGGGAGCCGAGCCGTGTCGCCTACGAACGCGTGGTGAATGCCTTCCCCAACAGCACGTATGTTGACGACGCGCGCTACGGCATGGCATGGGCGATGCAGCAGCAGAAGAACCACGAAGGGGCCGCCAACGTCTACGCCCAGATCGTGAGTCGCACCGCGACGGAGCTGGCCGCCAAGGCGCAGTTACAGATCGGCCTGTGCCGGATGGAGCAGAAGCGTTATGCTGATGCCGTCAACGCGTTCCTCGTGATCCCGACAACGTACGATTACGGCGAGCTGCGTGCCGCCGCGCTTTTCGAAGCGGGCAAGGCGTACCTGGAGCTCAAGCAGGCGCCGCAGGCGAATCAGCAATTCGAGCGAATCCTGCGGGAGTTTCCGAACACGCCGTGGGCCGAGGCGGCCAAAGAGAAGATCGGGAAAAAGTGATTTCGTTTAGCCGGAACGCCAGCGGCGTGCGCGGCCGTGTACCGACGGTGCGTTACCTTCTACTGCCACGACAAGCTCGCGCACGCCTTCGGCGTTGCGGCTAAACTCGGAGGATTCCGATGCAACGACATCCACGCCTCACCCTCGTCCTCATCGCCCTGGCCGTGGGCATCGGCTTCACCTGGCTGGTCCCTCAGGGGCACGCCTACGTGGAGGCGCCGATGAGCCTCGGCGCGGTCGTTGCCCAATCGAGCCACATCTTCCTGATGCGCGTCGAGTCGGTGGACAAGGACAAGAACATCATCGTCTATCGCAAGATCCGCGACATCAAGGGGAAGCACCCGCAGGACGTGATCGTGCACAACATCGGCCGCGGCGGCTTGCGTCCGAACGAATGGAAGCCGCAGATGGAATGGGCCGAGGCGGGCAAGGTCGCGGTCTTCTTTCACAACGGCGGCGCGTCCGAAACCTGCATCGGCACCTGGT
>DASRSQ010000721.1:0-4546 GCA_035656475.1 Gemmataceae bacterium
ACCGGTGTCGAAATGGAGGCGCTCACCGCCGTCAGCATCGCTGCACTCACGGTCTACGACATGGTCAAGGCCGTCGATCGCGGCCTGGTCATCGAACGCATTCGCCTGGAAGAAAAGTCCGGCGGCAAGAGCGGCCACTTCACCCGCGCCGATTGACGTGGGACGGGCACTTTCTAAAATTCAAATAGATTTGAAAATTCAGAAACCGCCGCTTGCGGCTTCGCGCTCGCTGAATCCATTCCGCGGGCGGTGAAGTCACAAGCGGCGAATTCAGGTTAATAACCGTCCGCGGGTGCGGTTTCTTGTTTGTGAAGCCCGAAACACGATTTCCGCCCTTGCGAGGTTTGCCATGAAGCTCACGCAAGCGCCGAGCAAGGTTCGCTCCGCCGCCGGCATGTTCGCCCCCATCAGCCGTGACCTGGAAGAAGTCGAACGTATCCTCGCCCAGACGCTGCAATCGCCGCGCCCCGGCGTCGAACGCCTCCTCGCCCATCTTGCCCACTACAAGGGCAAGCGCCTCCGTCCGACCTTGCTCCTCTTGACCGCGCACGCCTGTGGCAACGTCAACGCCGCCCACCATTGCCTCGGCGCCGTCGTCGAAATGATCCACACCGCCACGCTCGTTCACGATGACGTCCTCGACGGCGCCAGCGTTCGGCGCCACGTGCCGACCGCCAGCACCCTTTATGGCAACCAGGCAAGCATTCTCCTGGGCGATTACCTCTTCACGCATGCCTTCTATCTGTCGAGCACGCTGGACGACGTCCGCGCGTGCCGAATCATCGGCGACGCCACCAACCGTGTCTGCGCCGGCGAACTGCATCAGGTCACGCGCCGCGGCGCCCTCGATCTCAGCGAGGACGAGTATCTCGACATCATCGACGGCAAGACGGCCGAGCTGACCGCGTGCTGCTGCAAGCTCGGCGCCCTCTACGCCGGCATGAGCGAGGACGTCGTCGACCGCCTGGAAAGCTTTGGCCGTTCGCTGGGCATCGCCTTCCAGATCGCCGACGATCTGCTCGACCTGGTCGGCGAGGAGACGCTTGCGGGCAAGTCGCTTGGCACCGACCTCGAACAGCAAAAGTTGACGCTTCCCATCATCCACCTCTTGCAAACCGCCAGCTCCGAGCAGGCGGCGCGCGTGCGCGGCATCCTCACCGCCGCGGGTAATCACAAGCGCGAGGCGCTGCTGCCGGAGCTGCAGGCCGCAGGCTCGCTCGATTACGCCCGTCAGAAAGCGGAGTCTTATGCCGCCAAGGCGCTGGCCGAGCTGGAGTGCCTGCCGCCATCGCCGTGCCGCCTGATCCTGGAAATGGTCGCCGACCGCGTCGTGCATCGAGATCATTGAAATCTCCAAATAGTAAAGCCCAAGTCTCACACAAACCTCAACGGACAAGAGCCAAACACACGCGTTTGGTAATTGTGTTTGAGATCGTTTGCGACTTGGGTTTTGTTGTTTGTGAATTACAGCCGTGGTACATTTGGGCCAAGGTTTCGCGCGTCTACGCCTGCTCGCTCGCGCTCGCGCCAGGCGACGCCTCTCTATGTGCGGACCTGCGTCGCGGCGGGACGACTAGAGGATCACGAACGCGAGGGCGGGGACTCGGGAGAAGCCCAGAATCCGTCCCTACAGACCTTGCACCTGGACCTACACCTACGACAACGCGAACCACCTCACCGACGCCAAGCACTACGACGGCACAAATGCTCTTGTGCTGGAAGCGACGTATGAGTATGACGTGTTCGGAAACCGCGTCGAGAAGGACGTGACGGTGGGCGTCACCACGACGACGACTAAATTCGCGGTGGACGGGTGGAATCCCGCCAAGCCGACGCCGGTCGGCAACGAATACTTCGACGTCTGGGCCGACCTCACCGCAGGCGGATCTCTGGCAACTCGCTACCTACGCGGCGACACCGTCGATCAACTCCTCGGCCGCGTGGACGATGTCTCGACGGTCATGACGCCCTACTGGCACCTCACCGACCACCTCGGCTCCGTGCGCGATATTCTGGACGGCGACGGCGATGTCGTCGATTCGCTGCGCTACGACAGCTTTGGCAATATTGATACGGGAAGCGAGTTGGACGATGCGTATCGTGGGCGCTATGGCTGGACGGGGCGCGAGATCGATGTCGAGACGGGGCTGCAGTACAATCGAGCGCGGTACTATGATTCGGCGACGGGGCGATGGGCCAGCCAGGATCCGATGGGCTTCGATGCGGGTGATTCGAATCTGTATCGGTATGTGAATAACATGCCAACCATTTCGACGGATTCGTCTGGCTTGGTGGGGCAGCACGACATCTGGAGCGTTCCATACAAAAACCCAATAACCGAATTGCCAAAAAATGAAGCTCCAAAGGGGTACAAATACATTTGGGCCACTCCAGAGCAAGCTGAAGGAAAAACATTGATGTTTACAACGGGCAGGCCTTTGCCGGATCGCTATGACTGGCAACTGGTCAAGGCCGATTGGAATGCGCCAGCTGGAAAGAAAGTCATAGGGCTTCCGTCCCCAGCAGATTTTGCGCTCGCACAACTTGCGAGCAAACAAATGCAGCTAAACGTAATCGTTTCCATGCCGAAAGGACCTGCGCTATTTGTGGCCTCAATTGGAGAAAAGGACAACGAAGGAAGACTCACTCTAGTTGGGCCATTCTATCTTAAGGACCCTGCAACCCAAAAATACTTCAAATCGCTTTCCGAAAACTTTCTTACCGATTTGAAGAAATACGATACCGTTGCAGCACTGAGTAAAGACTGGTCGGGGAAGCAAAAGGACCTTACTCTCACAAATGATCAATTGGAAGCAATCGCAATGAAGTCGGCAGCAAATGTGGTGTTGTCTCAGTTCGGCCTTGATTCAACAAAATCAAAATTACTTCAGACGGCTGATGATCGGATTAAAGCCGAGTTGTCGCTACGCGTCAAAAGCTTTACCTTTGAAAAAGGCAACTTCAAAAACATTGTCGCCGCGGCCGATGCCACCATCAAGCTAAAGGACGGCCTAATTAGAGACGCAAAGTTTTCCGGCTCCTACGACATTAGCAAAAAGTCGCTTGGACTATCAGTGGAAATCGGGATTACTGACAGAGTTACGTTTGGAATTGGGGTGGAGCAACTTCAGCTTGACCAGAGCCACCCATTTGAGAAACAGATGACTAATATCTTTTTGAAGTATTACAGATAGTACTGCCATGAGTACCACGGAGGCCAAATGGGTGTCACATTATTTTCCTTGGTTGCTTTCATTGGGATTGCTCAGCAGATATGCGTAGATGAGAGAGCGACACTTGAGCGTCTAGACAAGACTCCTGGCCGGTTGCTCACATTTGATGCCACTATTCCAGGAAACCCACTCGTTCGGGCATCATTCGTGCTAGCAGATATTAAGGCATCAGATTTCCCAGACCTAGGAGGACTTCGGAACTTGAAGCATGTAGGCTTCCACGCCTCCAAAGTTTCCGGGGATATCTTAGCGAGGCTTTCCAAATCGCAATCTCTAGAGAGTCTCCATCTTCAAGGCGTAGAAGTCAATGATGGCCAACTCGCCAGCCTGCAAAGCCTAAAGCTACTGAAAAGTTTAGTGCTAACGGATGCTTGTGTGTCGGACGAGGGGGTTAAGTATTTTGCTCATCTTAAAGGACTCGAAGTTGTCGGCCTGAGTGGGACACAAATCTCCGCAGTTGGGGTTAGCAGGCTATCTCGATTGTCGAAGTTACAGGATCTCAATTTATCAAGAACCAAGATTAGTGACGATGCGTGCAGAACCCTGTCACGGTTCTCGCATTTGAGGAAGTTAGATTTGAGTTCCACGGCAATTTCTGATAAGGGCTTTTTGGATCTGGAGCCCGTACTTGCGCAGTTAGAATGCCTGTCTATCGTACAAACTCGGCTTTCAGGTGATTCTTGGCCACGCATAACATTGCTTAAGCGGGTCAAGAAGCTCTCCGTTGGCGGCCGATTCGTAGACAACAAGTTTCTAGAATCGGCCGGTACTTTGGCGAGCCTCCAGGAGTTGGATATAAACGAAGCCAGAACCTGTGACGCTGGAATTGGGCATCTAATGAAAGCCACAAAGCTGACATCCTTGTCTATCTGGAATGCCGACTTGACGGATGAAGGCCTTATGTTATTGGTGCATCATAAGGGCATCACGCTTATTTCATTAATTGGTACGCGGGTAACAAAAAGCGGTGTCGAGCGATTTAGGAGCGTGCGCCCTGGCGTATTTATAGAGCATTACTAGCTTGGCAGGTGCGGTTGATGCGTCTTCGTTCTTCCTTGATTGAAATCGCCTCCGGCCAAGTCCCGGATGCCGGTCCGGGCACCTTTGAGACTATAGTGCGTTCGTCTGAAACTCGGGAGCCCATACAGGACTTCGTCCCCCTCGCCCAATCTCTGAAGTAGCACTCACAATGCCTCCATTGTCACGGGGCGTCGTTCCCTGGTTGGGTTGGGGTTTTTGCCGCTTTTCGCGGATCCTTTGCTGCGGGGCTTGATCGTTTCTTCGGCTGGGTCAGGGCGCTGGCGTGAGCGAAT